>JAUQPY010000013.1 GCA_030550115.1 Microcaldota archaeon | reverse complement strand
CAGAAACCATATAGTACTAAGATCAGAGAGGTTATGAGTCATCCCCTCATAGTTCTGTTTCCAGAGATGACAAT
The DNA here is from genome assembly GCA_030550115.1 of Microcaldota archaeon. GTDB lineage: Archaea > Micrarchaeota > Micrarchaeia > Anstonellales > J096 > JAADEL01. Next base: position 56,183 of record JAUQPY010000013.1, on the reverse strand, counting down.
AGATGATGCCATTAATGCATTCAATCAGCATCCTATCCAGACGATTGTTATAGTTGATAAGAACACATCTGAATTAATAGGGGTTATAGAGAAAGATGATGTTTTTAAGATATTATCAAATAAATAATTCGCCGAGCAGGGATGGCCGATCGGAGGTGGGTGATGAATCCGGTCAACACTGCTCGGTAGTATAGAGATTATATTTACGAGGTGAAAGATTATGGCAAAAACATATATGGATAACCAGAAGTATATGATAAGAGTATTGGTAGAGGTTAAAGGAAAAGCTAGTAAAGATGACATCATAGGAGCAGTATTTGGTCAGACTGAAGGATTGCTAGGTAAGGATATGGATCTCAGAAATCTGCAAGAACACGCTAAGATAGGTAGATTAGAACCAGAGGGTCAGATCACCTATTCTCCAGTTAACAACACCACTACAGCTATCTTTAATTTACCTTCTAGCTTGGATATAGAAAAAACTGTTATAATAGCAGCAGCTCTGGAAACCATAGATAAAGTAGGGCCTCATTCAGCCGTCTTTACTGTGGAGAAAATATCTGATACTAGACAGGAGAAACGTGCTAAAATTAAGAACAGAGCTAAAGAATTATTGCAGAAATTCTTAGAGGAGAAACAGATTGATGTTGGTGAGATAGAGAAGGAGCTTAGAGAGCATATAGCAAAGAAGAATATAATACAATTAGTTCCAGGGAATGATAAAATAGTAGCTCATAAAGAATATGATCTTCAGGATAATATAATATTTGTAGAGGGTAAAGCTGATGTACAGAATCTAGTATATTATGGTATTAAGAATGTAGTATCTGTAGGAGGAGTATCCGATGTAATTCCTGATAAGATCAAGGAGATAGCTAATAAAAAAGAGGTGATATTGTTCCTGGATGGGGATAATGGTGCTAAGAAAGTAGCTGAGAACCTAATAAGCAGAGGTGTAAAAATCGATTACATCGCTCAGGCTCCTGCTGGTAAAGAAGTTGAAGAACTGGTTGGTAAGGAGATCCATACAGCTCTGAGAAAGAAAAGATATGTCGGATCCATAGACTTCAGTAACAGAGATAATTTATATCAATTGATAGATTCAATACTCAAAGAGACTGAACAGAATGAGCCAGAGGATACTGAAGACAAGCCAGAGCAGATTGCTGAGCAGACTACTGCAGACACGACAAAACCCCAGATCAATCATGCATCTTATCTATCGAGTATAATCGGTAAGAAACAGGCTCTAATTCTATACCGAGATAACAATACAGAAATTACAGATATGAAAAATATAATTCCTAAACTTAAGGAGAAATCTCAGGAGGTTATGGCAATTTACATAGATGGATTAATACCTGATAGCGTGATATCCACGATTGCATCTACAAATGCAGAATACTTAGGAATAACCAATCCTAATGCAAAATATACTATAAAATCCAAGCTAGGTAAGAATAATAAGAACATCAGGGTAGTGTCTCTAGATGATTGAAATACAATTCTTAGGAACTTCATCTGGAATCCCGTCTCTTACTAGGAACTTCCCATCAATCAGCATAAAAGATCTAAGATCCGGAGATATAAATCTGTTTGATGTGGGTGAGGGGACACAGAGACAGATTCTCAGATACGGTCTAGGCTTGGGTAAAATCCGTAGAATATTCATAAGCCACTTACACATAGATCACTTTCTAGGTTTATATGGGTTAGTAGAAACGTATAAAGTTTATGGTATAGAATTACCTGAGATATATCTTCCAGATAGAATACCTTATATAGCTAGTGAGTTCCCATTTAAATTCATCAGGGCCAGGACTCTCGTTGATTCAGAAAACTACAGGATAGATGCATTCAGAGTAAAACACATGAAAAATTCTTATGGGTTTGTGTTTGAGAGCAAAGGTATTAGAAAGTTTATACCCGAGAGAATAAAGGAATTAAATGATAGGGATTTCATCAATCTGAAGAGCAAGGGATATACAATAAAAGGTGATAATATAGTAAAGATAGATGAGATCACTTATATACAGGCAGGGATTAGAATTCTATACACAGGCGATAGTATGTTCTATCCCGATCTAGTGAATATTATAGAGCATGCTGATGTAGTTATACACGACAGTACTTTCTTGGATGAAGATAAAGAAGCTAAAGATAAGAAACATTCTACTGCATTACAAGCTAGGGAGATGGCTAGATTACTAGGTGCCAAACTTCTGATTCTAACTCATATCAGTAACAAATATGAATCTTGGAGAGATGAGGATATAACATCTAAAGTAGGTAATAGTGACATTCCTATTGTAGTTGCAAGAGATGGTATGAAGATCACTCTAAAAAGAATGGATTCGGGAAATATAGAATATAATATAAAGATATAAAAAGATTTCTATGTTATAATAAAAGCAGGTGAGACTATGCCTGAAAACAAACCAGAAAATGATAATGTAGTTCTAATCGGAAAGAAGCCTACAATAGGATACGTGTTAGCAGTACTAACACAGCTCAGCCAGGGTGCAAAAGAGGTAGTAATAAGAGCTAGAGGAAAGCAGATAGCAAGAGCAGTGACTGTTCTAGAGTTGCTAAAGAGAAAATACAGACCAGATATAAAAACAAAATCCATAACTACATCTACAGAAGATGTACCAAAAGAAGATGGAAAAGTGACAAAAGTCTCTGCTATAGAAATTATAGTTGAGGCTTAATCCTTTCTATTTTTTCCCCTCCTTTTCCAATTCTTCATATCTCTTTCTGATCTTGTTGTATAATTCCTCTTTTATATCTCTACCAGCCATATCTGCTTTCATAGCTATAGAAAGTTTGGATGCAAGTGTTCTAGCCATCTTACCTCTAAGTCGTTTTGGTAATCTATTAACCCAAGGCGATAGATATAATATACCATGTTTGGGTGGTTTTATTTTACCTTTGGATCGGATATGTTTAAAGAGTGCCTTTTCTGCACCGATAACCTGTATAGTTGATGCTGGCGCATTCACCAATTTATCATAACTACCCATTTTCTCTAACATCATAGCTACTATAAAAGGACCTACCAAATAGCTCGAATTAGGGAATCTACTCTGAATAAGTTGCTCTATCTTCTGCCTGATCTGCCGTTCCTCACGTCGTATGACATCATATATATCGACAAATTCTCTGTAAACGCTCTCATCAAATCCATGTTTTCTAATTGATTCATATACCTGTGGGTCCTTAGGATCTTTTACATCTAGATACATAGAGTTTTTAATCCACTCTTGCAATCTCTCTTCAAAGAGATTTTGAGTATCCTTTAGATCATAATATGCCCTAATCAGATTAACTATATACTGATCCTCTGAAGGTTCCTGTAACTTTCTCTCCAATTTTTTCAAGAATTTCTTCTTTAAATCATCTCTCATAGAAATAGATTCTTAATTAGGAATATTGGATCAGTAAGCTGTTTCTTATACTTAAGAGTATCCTCTGATACTATTGTGGAAGTGATCAATTCTTTTAATTCTCTCTTATGATTCACTCTGTTGAAGAAATGATTCAACAACCATCTAATAGAACCAAGTCTCTGAATCCTATACATTGTTTGGAGTTCTGGATCTAGTTTCTCCTTTAACAGATCATCGTACATTTTCAATACTTTCTCTGAAAAGTCCCCTAATTCAAAAGCTTTTTTTATTGTTTGAGCTGCTAATTTAGATGATAGTAGTGCATTCCCTATACCTTCACCTGTCAGAGGATCTATTAGAGCTGCTGCATCACCTACTAGAAGTAATCCATTAAAATATGGTTTTCTCCTCTTAGAACCCAAAGGTAATGTCCAACCTATTATATTAGTTAATCTCTTTGCATTCTTAAATCTATCTTTAAATTTAGGGTGTTCATTTATCAATTTTTCCATGAGTTGGCTTAAATTAACCTTCTTGTTTCTCATATCTCTATCTAGCATTCCAATACCAACATTAGCTTTCTTACCTTCTAGAGGGAATATCCAGAAGTATCCAGGTAATGCCTCTTCTACAAAATGTATTTCTATTACCTCTCTCATTCCTTCCACTCCATCATAATATGCTCTTACAGCAGAAACATAATGATCTGGATCTCTGAATGCTACCCCTGCCTTGTTAGCTACTACTGAAGCAGCACCATCTGCTCCAACTATTATTTTTGCTCTAAACTCATGTATATTTCCTGAATTATCTTTAGCCAAAACACCTACGTAATTATCATTCTCTTTTATCAGATCAAACACAGTCATTTGCTCATAGGCGTCTAAACCCTCTACTTTCTTAGCATTTTGATATAGAAAATTATCGAAATCGATTCTTCTAACAACAGCTCCATGAGGCTTGGCATCAGGTTTTTCCTGTCTAGAATCTACTATAAGATCGATGCCATTAGGTCCGCTCATCCACACACCATATCCTGGGCCATGTGGTAATTTGAATAACTCATCAAACAGGCCTAGCTCCTTAAGAATTGTAGAAGATTTACCACTTACCCCATCACCACACACCTTATCTCTAGGAAACTTTTGCTTATCCAATAGAGCGATCTTCAATCCACTATCTCTAAGATGAAGAGCTGTTCCAGACCCACCAGGACCAGCTCCAACTATAACTACATCATATTCATGCAGTATGTTCTGACTCATGAGTTTATTAACAAAAATAGCTATTTAAAGATATCGAATATGCTATATATATGCTGCTTAAGTTCTCATTTTTGGGTTCAGAATATGATTTCGATGAAGCTAAGTATATAATAATACCTGTTATCTATGGAAAACCCTTATCAAGAGAGGCAGCGATAGGGATTATTCGCCAATCATTAAATCTTCCAGGTTACAACAATAGATATGGAATACGATATAACGATATCCCGGTATATACATTTGATCTTGTCATCCCTTCTATAGATCCTTCCAAAGCTATGCGCGAATTACATAATATTTTAGATTATATTCTGTCCAAAAACAAAATTCCAATAATGATTGGTGGCGATCATTCAATCACAATATCCACTGTGGGTTTATTTAACAGATATATTCTTGTAGATGCTCATCTGGATTTATATTCTGAGTATGAAGGTAGTGAATACAGTCATGCGTGTGTTGGTAGAAGATTGATCGAATATTCGGAGGAAATCTATTACTATGGAGTGAGGGTTGTAGAGCCCGAAGAATTAGATATTGCATATAAAACTCTAGATAGATTAGAAATAGATAGATTCTATCTATCTGTGGATCTTGATGTGTTGGATCCTATTTATATAGATACAAATGTCCCAAGTTATGGAGGCAAATCATACGGAGAATTGTTAGAATTTATAGAAGGAATAACTGGTAAGATGGTGTTAGGTATGGATTTCGTAGAAACAGTAGATAATCCAAAAAGCACCTATCTCACCGCCGATTTGATCGCAAATACTTTAGCTATTCTAGAGAGTTAATTATATCCCTCCATCTACTTGCAATAACCTCTGGACTGAATTTCTCTCTTACATACCTCTCTCCAGGAACCCTATCATACTCTTCCAATAACATAGGTAAACTCTCTACCCAGATCTGTCCCTCTCTGGAGTTAACATCTGTTGCCACAGGCAATAGAGCACCTAACTCAGTTCTGTAAGGGTATTCTGGTCGGAATTCAAAATCATATATTCCTAATGCTTCTCTAGATCCATATTTATGATCAGAAGTAAATACAGGTATATTCAAGGAGAGTGCTTCCAGTAGTACAACACTAAATCCTTCCATTACCGAAGTATGTATGTATGCCTTTGCACCTTTGAGATAAACATATGGATTATTGGTCTTGAATATATAAACATCTGCCTCCTCATCTGGAGACCTACCCACTCTGAATCCACGGGATTTTGCCAAATTTATCAATTCATTCTCCAAAGGCCCATATCCCAAGATCAGAAGTTTTAGATCATTCCTATTCCTAATCTTACTATAAACGTCTATTAGAAACTTCTGATTTTTTAAATCTACATATCTTCCGATGTTTATGATATACTCTCCCATCTAAATATTTACCATGTGTTGCCTGATCTTTAATATAATCTAAATCAATAGGATTATGAATTGTTATTGTATTCGGGTTCTTGTATCTATGGACAGCATCAACCCTCATATGTTCTGACACACATACAATCCTATCCGCTGACTTGAATACCTGTTTCTCGAATGGAATTTTTCGATTTAAGTTTAAATTATGTATCACCATTATCGCTTTGGTTCTAAGAGAGTTCTTCATAATAAAATTTAAAAAATTGGATTGATTGAGATGTGAAATTACTACATCATTCGTTGCAAAAAATTTTCTGGCCTTTAAGAGAAAAACAGGCATATACAGATAAGTTAAGATACCGCTCATTCTCTTAGTTCTGATTAATGGTGTGTATTTGATATCCAACTGCATAGAGTTATCATATAGTGTGAATATTTCCATATCCAAATATTTCGATAGAGTAATCAGTGATCTCTCTGCGCCTCCTAGTTCTAGAGAATTTATTAGCATTTTCATTCTACAGTCACCGCTTTAGCTAAAAATCTTGGTTTGTCAGGATCTCTTCCCAAACTAACAGCTATACTATATGCCAATCTCTGCAAATACACTACCGCAGCAATATGGAAATAGTTTGGAGTTAAGAAATTCGGATCTATAAGAAATACTTTACTGCCTCTAGCAACAATCTCCTTGTAGTTATTAATAGCACTCTGATAACTCTCATCATTACCATGAATAAATATTGTCTGTGAATTCTCATCAAAAAGACTCAGTGGCCCATGCTTCATCTCACCTGCTGCAAATGCCTCAGCATGTAAATAACTTATCTCTTTCAGTTTTAGAGCCCCTTCCATAGCAATTGGATAATTTATACCTTTACCTACAAAGAAAATTTTTTTCGTTGGATCTAGCTGGATAAGATCTTTTCTAAGAGCTATATCGATTGCCTGTTTTATTTCATTAAGATCAAATCTACTAATAAGCTTATAACCAAATAGAATCTGAGTTAAGAATGTTTTAGTAGCAGCTACACCTATTTCTATTCCGGCATTCATAGGAATTACATAATCAGAGATTGCAGCTAATGTTGAACCTAAATAGTTGGTTAAAGATAACACTTTAGCCCCTTTGGATTTTGCATAATTAACTGCATTAATAGTATCTATAGTTTCCCCACTCTGACTGATAGTGAAAATATATTTTGAAGGTTTAGTGACCAGATATGGGTACTCAGATGAAATGTAAGGGGTTATATTGAACTTTGTCAGATATTTTATGAATAATATAGCATGATAGCTACTACCTGCAGCTATTCCATCAACTCGATTTTTTCTGAGTATTTCTCTAATTCTCTTCAGATCTCCAGGTAGTATTAATTCAATGATATCTCTCTGCTCATGTATTTCCTTTAGCATGAAATGCGGATATTCCCCTTTTATAGCTGATTCAAAATTCCCCTCAAACATTCTAACTGGTCTCTCTATTACGATACCATTATTAAATATCTTATACCCTCCCTGCTCTATGTAACCATAATCACCGTCTTCTAATCTTATATATTCTCTTGTATATTTTATGAATGCTGCTATGTCTGAAGCTAAAAACATTTCTCCATGTCCTATACCAATTAGCAGAGGAGTCCCTCTTTTTGCAAAATATACTCTCCTGTCATCGTTTTCAAGTATGATCGCCAAACTATAGATTCCATTTAGAGAATTGGATAATCTATATAAGGCTCTCAAAATATCTTTTTCCTCCTCCAGGTATAAATTAAGAAGTGCTGCAATTCTCTCCGTATCAGTATCTGATTTTAAATCTGGAAACTCAGGTAGATCTACGGTTCCGTTATGAACTAATACTATTTTACCATATTTATGGGGATGGGCATTCTTCTCCTCTATACCTCCATGTGTTGCCCATCTAGTATGAGCAATAACTGGTGATCTCAACGTTTCTGGAATCTTTGGTAGAAATTCATCAACTTTACCAACAGATCTTATTAATCTACCATCATACAATCCTACAGAATCATATCCTCTATATTCTATTGCTTTCAGACCATATAATATAAATTCTTTTGGTCTGTTACCAACATATCCGAGTATCCCGCACATTGATTTAAAATAGATGTTTTGAATTAAAAAGTTTATATGTACATTGGTTATCCATGTGTGAATTATACTATCAAAAGATCTACAAACAATACGTTTAAACTTAGTTCATACAGTCATCAGAAAGTAAGAGAGACTGTGCAAAAGAATATAGATCATTTCTGGGATATTTTGAAGTTTAATCTTAGATATGATATTAAATTTTTTAGATTAGGTTCTCAGTTCATCCCATTCGCAAGCCATGATATTTTTGATTTTAATTGGCAGGATGAATTTAGAGATCAACTAGAGGAACTTGGCGAATTTATAAGAGAACAAGAATTTTTCATTACCATGCATCCTGGACAATATGTAGTTCTCAACTCTAAAAATCAGGATGTAATTCGGAGAAGCATAAGAGAATTAGAGTGGCACGCAGATCTATTGGATTTAATGAAAATAGAGGGTTTGATACAGATACATATCGGGGGAATTTTCGATAACAAAGCTGAAGCTATAAATAGATTTATAAATTCTTATAATAGCTTACCCTATAAAGTAAGAAGAAGATTGGCTATTGAGAATGATGATAGATTATATAATTTTGAAGATGTTCTAAAGATAGCAAGATCTACAGGAGCGCATATTGTATTTGATGTATATCATGATAGGATAAATCCGTCGAATTACTCATTACAGGAGATTTTAGATATTCTAAAAGATAATCTGATTATAGACTACAGTTCTGGTGATGATAGAGGAAGACATGCCGATACAATAGATGTTCATGATTTTCTTCAATTCTATAGAAATGTAGAGGAGTATAATCCAAAAATAATGTTTGAGATCAAGGACAAGGAAAAAAGTGTGTTGACGGCCAAAGATCTAATAAAAACAAAATAGGTTATGAATACAGCAATGTGCAGGGGGTGGGATTTGAACCCACGAACCCACAACGGGACCAGGTCTTAAGCCTGGCGCCTTTGACCAGACTTGGCTACCCCTGCTCAATTTATTTTTCAGATCTGTATTTTAAAAAATATCATAATAAATATTCATCTATGAAATATTTAAAAATTCCTATCAAACCTATCTATCCAGATGCTAGTAGAATAAATTCAATAGAGGATATATCTAATCTTTTAGCAGATATATTAGGCCTAGGTCGTAGCAAAGTGGTTAGATACATAATCAGAAGATTGATAGAGGCAAAACTATCAAGAACACATGTTACAATAGATCAATTATACATAGAATCTAGATTGAATAGAAAATCTCTGTATTACCATATGAAAAGATTACAGGGGTTAGGCATAGTAAATAGGGAGAATAAAGCTTACTTCTTAGGAGAAACTGTAGATCAGCCTTTGAAATCATTTCTGGAAAATCTATATAAAAGCAAATTAGATCGGATGATAGAGACAATCTCTCAAATAATAGCTATTGCTTCAAATCGTTTCGGATAACTCTCTTCCCATTTTCCGAAGGAATTATAATTAGTTTGGGATTCTTGAACTCTGCTCTCTTACCTAAAATGTGCAACATAATCCCCAAAGCTGCTACTTCACTATGAGGTTGATTACCTATTGCAATGTTATAATCAGAAATCGTATAGATTTCCCTGGGGACTCTACTGCCACCTATTATTATAACCATCTTGTCTAGAGATTTTAGAGTCTGGATTCTCTCCTCTACAGGTATTCCATACATAGTTAAATGAATAAGGACATACCCAGATTCCTTGTAATTTCTGAGAGTTTTCATGATGTTATCAGAATACTCTATCTCCATCGCCTGCCCCCACCTTGACTCCACATTCCTAATACTATTTTCAAGGGCTGTATCCTTGTCTCCAGAATAAATAAATTTTGATGCTCCAAATGCTCTTGCAACCAGAGCACAGTGTGAAGTTATTCTCTGATCCCTAACTATCCTGTGCCCTAATCTTACGACAACAATCATATTTTTTAATGATTCTATTCCTATTTAAATGATGCATGTTGCTGTAATTCCAGATGGTAATAGAAGATGGGCTAGAAGCAGAGGACTGAGTCTAGAAGAGGGCTATGAGGCCGGGATAAAGAAGTTTGCAGAGTTCGTCAAGTGGTCTATAGAACTGGGAATCACCGAGATAACTGGGTGGGGAATGAGTTATGATAATTATAAGAACAGAGATAGAGAGGTTCTAGATAGTATAAAAAGAATTGTTAATAGGTATTACGAGGAGAATAAGAATAGGAAGGATGAGATTATGACAACTTATCCTATATTAAAAGATATAAACCTGAAGGTTTATGGATATTTTGAAGAGTTAACAGATGAGGAAAGAGAGTATATAGAGTTGATAAACAATCAATTAAATGGTGAAAAATATAAGGTAAATATTTTGCTATTCTATAATGGTAGAATTGAGATACTAAGTGCTGTTCGTAAGTTAGTTAATTCAGAAAAAATAGATCTAGATAGTCTGGAAAAGAACCTTATGCTGAAATCCAAGCCTGATATAATAATAAGAACCGGAGGCAGGATAAGAACCTCGGGCTTTCTACCAATACAATCTGAGTATTCAGAATGGTTCTTCTTGGAGAAATTATGGCCAGATTTTACCAGAGAGGATTATATTAAGATATTAAATGAATTTCAGACCAGAGAGAGGAATTTTGGAAGATGAAAATAGAGCTAGATACAGAATTGGATGCATATCAGAATGCTGTCAGATATTTCGAACTAGCTAAGGAATTAAGAAAGAAGCTGGATGGAATGAGAGCTGCTCTACAGGAAATTGATAGGAAGATTGCTGAGGAGAAGAGAAGGTTGGAGGAACAGGCCAGAGAGATTGAGAGCCAGAAGAGAGTGATTGTAGAGAAGGAATGGTATGAGAGATTCAATTGGAGTCTAACCTCATCTGGTAAGTTAGTGCTAATAGGCAAAGATGAACGGCAGAACGAATTCCTGGTTCGTAACTATCTAAAGGATAGCGATCTGTTCTTTCATGCTGATATTAAAGGATCTGCAGCTGTTATCATGCTGAATGGCATTCAATCAGATTTAGATGAGAGGTTGGAGGTGGCACAGCTTGCTGCTAGCTATAGTAGAGCCTGGAAAGAGGGGATAGGTTATGTGAATGTGTATTGTGTAAAAGCTGATCAAGTAACTAAGAGTAGTATGGAAGGTTATCTAGGTACAGGCGGTTTTTTGATAAAGGGTGAAAGAGAATGGTACAAGAATACACCTCTATCACTCAAACTTGGTATCAGTAATGGTAAATTGCTTATAGTTTCAGAGTATTATAAATCTCCTCTGGATAAACAGATCATTCTCATGCCTGGGACAAAATTTTCTAAGGGGGAACTAGCTAAGAGATTAGCGAAATATTATAACCTCCATCCAGATGAGTTTCTAAGCAGATTGCCTGCTGGAGAATACACGATTAGATCCTGAGTAACATCTTCTCTCTCCAATATTCCACTTCTAACATATCTCTAAACTCAGGTAAATCGTATCCTATTTTTATAACAGAGAATCCTCTTAAATTGTGATCAGATATAAATTTCTCTGTCAGATTGTCTATGTCATTTATAAAATATCTTGGAATATAAAATCTTTCATCTTTCAAATATCCTGTTTCCAATCTTTCAAAGATATCCACAGATGGTCCAGGGGTTAGTTCTGCATACTGTATCTTAGACATAATTGGGATTCCTCCTATGTATGCATATTTATCTCTAACCAAAACATGAAGATACTCTATGAATATCTTATTCTTCTCCAGATAATCTCTCCAGGCCTTACCAATTCTCCTTAACATACCATATGATTTATCCTCTAATTCATATGGATTGCTTAGAAGTACCCCAAATTCACCAGATCTATTCTCCCTTCCTATATGGAAATACTGCTCAGAAGGGGATTTGATAAATCCTTTAGAATATATAATAAACCTAGATAGTGTTGATAGAGATACAGCTGCTCCAGCATTTCTATTAGCATCTGTTGGGTCTATCACAATCATAGGATCGGAGAATTCTCTTTCAGATTTGGTCTCTAGCTCAATTCTAACCGGTATTTTCCATTTGCTCGCAGATTCCAATACTGATAGGAAATCCCCATATTTAATTATCAGTAATTCACATAGGTATCCGGAGAAACCATTCACTCGATTATCAGCCCCATACAACCCTAAAGTCTTCATAAACCTCTTTAACAATCTAACTTCATCTCTCTTATTGTCATCTAATTTTGATATTACATATCTATAATGAAGTGGAGTTCTATCCACAGCACTACGATGGGTAGAGGATATGGGTACTAGATCAATATTATATCCCATATACCTTACCTTTACGTATGGATGTTCAGAATATTTTATCATGTAATCCAAACCTCTGACCTTTACAGCATTTAGAATCTCTTCAAATCCCTTATGTTTATCACCATTGGTTTCGTAGAACATATCCAGATCATAATCTCCTCTGAGATTAGTACCCTTCGCTACGGATCCGTATAGCTTCAGATCAAGCCCTAGAAGACTCTTTATACTCTGAGCCACTCTTAAAGCCTCCTCCGTATCTGGTTTTAGCTCGTTCTTTAATCGATCTAAGAACTCTAACCCCATGTTTCCACAAATACTCTTCTGGGTTTTAGCTCTCTAACTATATTCATAATGAACTCCCTATTACCACATAAATACATATCTATTTCTTTGTATTCTCTAAAATCTTCTATATTAAATCTACTATCTCCTTCACCAGTATATCTTATATCTATATTCAATCCAAGCCTAGACATCAATCTAAGCTCAGATTCATATAAATTCTCTTCCCTAAATCTAAAGCTTGAGAATAAATAAAAATCTCCTTCTAGCTCAGATGAGTAAATATGTCTAAGGATGCTCATAATAGGAGCGATTCCTGATCCTGTAGAAATGAAAACTGCGCTTTTCTGATTATGATACGTAAATCTACCGTATGGTCCTTTTACTATAACTTCTTTTCCATAGAGTTCATCCAGCTTAGAAGTAAAAGCTCCACCGATATTTGTAATGAACAGTTCTAAATATGGATAGCTAGGATGGGATGCTATAGAGTAGGATCTTTCCAAATTAGAATACAAAATATTTATAAACTGTCCAGGGAGATACTCAAGTCCCCTCTGAATAGGATATAGCCTTAGAATATAGTTTCTTCCTCCTCTGTTTATTGCCCCAACTCTATAAGGGTATTCCATGAATTGAATATCCGAATAATGTTTAAAATCATTTCATATATTCTTCCTTAAGCTTGTGAACGATTTCAGGTGTCAGTGGTTCTAATTTGGATCCACAATTTGGGCATTTAAATTTATAAGCTAAAGAATCCTCATAGCTGAAATACAAAGGACTCTCTTTGGAACAGGAAGAGCAATAATAGAGCTCAACCCCCTCTTCCAACTGAATAATGAGTTCATCAAATACACCAAAGACATTCTTCTCCAGATATTCCAGAAGACCATTCTCATCAAGAGACCATAGGTATGTTATATATCCTTTATCATCAACGAGTTTCTTACAATCCATCACATTCCTATCTTGCATTTTGAGCAAGCTCTTCTGAACAGATTTCTCAGGTATTCCCGTATCCTGGACGATGTTGGCATCACTAACCTCTGATCTACCACGCATATATCTTATGAGTTGGATTGCATCCTCTCCAAAATCATCTACAATTCTCTTTCGAACAATATTTAACTCAAGGAGTTCATCTAATCTTGCATTTCTACTTATCATCTTCACCAGATCTCTCGTAATTTATCACAATATCTTCATCCAGTAGCATAAGATTTCCATTACATACCTCACATCTATAGTGCAGGTTCATAGCCTTCTCAAAATCATATACTTTCAGATCAAATCTACTAGAGCAATTTTTACAATAATACAATTCCTCTCCTAATGCTAATCTATTTTTCAAAGTTTCCAATTTGTCATAAGTGTTCTTCCTTATCCATATTATCAACTCCTGAAGATCAGGCTTCCAGTAGAATTCATACCAACCTGGTCTAACATCACTATGCTTCTCATACATAGTAATCCCGTAATTGTACATTTGATTTAACACCTCTCTAACCTCCTTCACAGGCATATTAAGATCTCTAGCTATTTGATCATCTGTGAACGCCTTATCGACAGGAGAGTTCATAAAATATTGAATTATCTGTAATGATCCTTCCCCCAACTCATCAACCAAAATTTTTCTCACATCATTTTCATCAAGTAATTTTCTCAATTCTAAAATTAAATCATTTTCCATGTTATATATATACGCGAAACTATTTAAAAATACGATTTATAATAATATTTGTTATGCGAGAACTTAAGATAATTGAACATTACAGACCTTTCCTATTGTTAGAGGTAGCATCAGCTATGGCTGATAACAACATCAACATAGCTAGTATAAGAACATACAATGTTGGAGAGGTAATGATAATATCTCTGCTATTGGAGGATAAGGATTTTGATAAGGCCAAAGAGATTGCTAACACAAGATGGAACGTTGTACAGAGTGATTCTATAATAGTGGAGTTGGATGATAGGCCAGGACAATTAGCAAAAATGGTTAGAATGTTGGTGGATAACAATATAGAGATAAGATCTTCTAATGTTATAGATAGAGTAGGTGGGAAAACGTATCTGATGGTAGACACTAATGATAATCAGAGGGCAAGTAAGATATTGAGAGAAGAGTTCAATATCTCATGAACTCTAGTTGGAGGGTTCTAGAAGGAGGGGATATAAAGTTAGATACAGTACAATTATCCAAAGACGAATATCTCTTTATTCAAGAATTCCTACAGGATTTAATCGTTAGGGAGAATATAGATCATAGTAGGATAGGTGTGCTACTGGATGATTTTGCGGCCAAAAATAGAGTAATGCTCAAACCAGTTCAACGCGATAGAATGGTTAGATATATAGACAAATTTTACCTTGGGTTGGGATATCTAGAGGATATTCTAAAAATGAGTAATATTGAGGAAATAGCAGTTATAGGACTGAATAAACCAATATATGTTTATCAAGATGGATGGAAATCTACTAATGTAGCTATCTCTTCTAGAGAATATTTTATAGATCTTGTGAATAGATTAGCTCATAAATCAAATAGAAGAATAACTCTTAGAAACCCTAGACTAAACGCAAGTCTTGACAACTATAGAATCCATGCAACAATAGATCCTGTTTCTGAATGTGAAATGACAATAAGAATCCTACGAAAGGATAGGTTAAGCTATCTGGATTTTATAGATAGATCTGTATATCCAAAAGAATTGATGGCATATCTAGCACTCATCATGTTAACAGACTCATCAGTAATAATAGCTGGTAATACCGGATCTGGTAAGACCAGTTTTCTGAATTCTCTATTATCTTTTATACCATATGGAGATCGAATCGTAATTGTAGAGGAAACTCCAGAGATAAGGGTTGATCACCCTCAGCAAGTTAGATTAGTAGAGAATACAGATCTGGGAATATCTTTTAGAGATTTAGTATATGATACACTTAGAATGCGAAGTGATAGAACAATAGTAGGGGAGGTTCGTAAACCGGATGAAGTTAAGGCTTTTATAGATGTAGTCCTATCCGGACAGGCAAGAGGAACGTATGCAACATTTCACGCACACTCTAGTAGAGAATTAGTAAGTAGAATGCTTAGTTACGGAGTATCTAAAAGTGATATAGAGGCAATAGATTTCATAATCATACAAAAAAGATTGTTAAGAGAGGTTGATAATAGATTGGTAGAATTAAGAAGAGGTATTGAAATGATATATGTTCCTGAAAATAGAGTACTATTCAAATTAGATAGTGGAATAGATCATGAAGGGATAATCCAAATTCTTAAGGAAAAATTGTACATAGATCAGACATGGATAGAATACAAGTATAACAGAATTCTAGATTTTATTTCAAATAGGAGAGGGGATTTCTCAAAGCTATTTTTAGAATATCAGAGAGAGATATTAGGTTATGATATCTAAGCTTATAGATCAGTTTCCTCCAATATTATATTCTGAATACTATGATAGGTTGTTTATTGTTTTAAATATACCAGTATCAAGTTCAAAGTACTTAACAGCTCTTGCGGCAATTATACTTCTTGCCCTGGTTCTATCATTCATTTCTGAATATTTCTTATTATTAGGATTATTGGTAACTATTGCTGGATTGCTCTATCCAATATTTCTATATAGGAAAACCATACACGAGATTCGTTCAGAATTGCCTAAATTCATCTTGGATATTGGTTCTGGAATGTTATTGGGGCTTAATGTATTAGAATCTATTAGGTTAGCTACGAATGATACTAATTCCATAGCTAAGTATTTCAAACCATACATGAATAGATTAGAAACAGGAAAAGAGAGTATTAATGAAGTGTTCATATCATTTGCCAATAGATTTAAAGATAGAAAAATACAGATAGCTGTATTTCAGCTCATAAACTCCATATCAGCAGGATCACCTAAGGAGCTAAAACATCTTGGAATGCAATTATTGCGAGAACAGATGTTAGATATGAAAGAATTCAGTAATAAGTTACAGATACTATCACAATTCTATATGGTGATATTATTACTATTTCCTGTATATACTATTCTAGTCACAATAATGAGTTTGGCATCCGAACAACCCATACCGAATATAATACCTATATTTACAGTTCTCTTACCCATGATTCTGCTTATATTCATTTATATTATCTCTTTGATATTCCCTAGTAATTATTTAATACAACAGAGTTCAGATCCTACCCCTCTCCTTCTGAATTGGTTTGTTATGATAATAGCTTTCTATTTTCAAATGGAAATCTTATGGCTAGCGTTACTATATACATTGGTATCTATAATCTACATATATTATAATTTCCATAATATCCAAAATATAGAGCTTCAAAAAGAATTGGAGAGATATCTTCTAGAGGTTTCATTGATATTATCATCGTTACCTAGATTTGATATGAATATGTTTCTAAAGAGAGTCAAAGATGCAGGTTTAGGTAAATGGAGTGATATTTCATCTAGGACTCTGAAAATGTTAAACTCTGGAGTATCTATTAGAGAGATATTCGATTATCTATATAGATTACCATCCGGATATGTTAAAGTTTTTATCAAGAATCTTGAGTACATATACTACTCAGGTATTTCATCTCATGATAGAATGAATGAGTGGTTAGATATGTTTGTGAATATGTTAAATCTTAGAAAGGAGATGGAAGCTGAGCTATCTACTTTTAAATACACTATTATGATATCATTCATAATTCTACCCATAATATATTCTTCTCTATATGAGTTTACAAAAGAGATGGTCGGTATAGAATTAGAAATACTTATGTATCTTCCAGTGATAGTAGTTGGTAGTGGTATTGCTATGCTGTCCAACATATATAGATCACCCTATTGGATAATTCAGCTGTCCCTATATACTATGGTGTCACTGATCATAGTTTCACTCAAAAGTTAAATTTTATTTTAAAAATTACGGCGGAGGGGGGAGGGGTCAGTTCCAAAATCAAAGACCCTTGATTTGAAATGAAACAATTTTTGTAAAAATGGAGTTTTTTAATAATAATTTTGTAAAATTTACAAATGCGCGCAACTGTTTATCTCCCCCCATCAAACTTGGAAGTGACCCCCCTCCCCCTCTGTTGAAATTTTTTGATTAAAAATTCATTTAAAAGTGAATCTATCTAACAGAAATACTATATTAGCATCTGATATAGCATACTGGAATAGCATAAAATATGCGTCGAATAATTCTATGCGATTTCTACTTTCTATATATTCTCTTAATTCATTCTCTACAAACTCCTTCCCTCTATCTGGATAGAATTTGATGAGTAATTCTTTTGTATATCTGTTATGGAATTCCAACATCATCCTGAGATTATTATCAGGAGAAACTTCAAACTCCAATGCTATATAATGCCTTCTATGCTCTTGGATCCTCTTTATTTCTCTCCACAATTCCTCTAATCTAGCGATATCAGGGGAGAAATTCTTTAATAAATATTCATATCTCTCTTTAAATTTTCCATAACCCTCTTGGATAGTCTTATGATCTAGATGTTTCATCATATGCTCGTTTATTTGGATTAGATCCTTTCGATTGATCATCATATTCACATATCACACTTACTATACCCACAATTCAAACAGGTATGGCATCCATTCTCTATCCTTAGGGCATGTTCTCCACAATTAGGACATTTTGCTAAATTCTCATTATCCCAATCTGACTTCTGTTTTGTGTTTGATCTTGCAACCCCATTATCACCCTTGAAAAGGAAATTACTAGTATTGTCTAGAAATACATCTGCTCCTTTTAGCTGAGCATGATATGGGGTATATAATCGATTGTCTTTACCTATAAACACTTCCAATCCTGCAACCTCCTTCACACCATCTTTTGTTATCACTCTGTATTTTCTACTCTTAAATCTTTCCAGATTCTCACTCCTATTCCCAGTATTAAGTATGGCGAATCTACTCCCTTCTCTATATATAGTTATTCCTTTGAGTCCGTTTCTCCAGGCTTCTACATAAAGTTCAGATATCTTCTCAGGATCAACATCTTCGGGCAAATTTATAGTTGAACTTATGCTATGATCGACATATTTCTGGGCCACTCCTTGAACTTTTATTCTCATCTTCCAGTCTATCTTATGCGCAGTTCTCTTGAAATGCTCTGGCAGCAATTCATCGATCAATTTTTCATTATCAATCGAGTTCACATCTATTCCTCTAGCATCTAACCAGTATCTTACAGTTGAATGAAATACATAGAAAGTTCTCTTGAGATTTTCAGAATATCTGGTATAGAATAAACTGAAAATAGGTTCAATCCCTCCAGATACTCCTGTATATACTTGTATCATCCCATCATCACGAGTAGCGCCTTCAAAGCTGACTACAATATTACTAATACTACCAGTAGGTGCAATACTCAACAGAGCAACATTTCTTAGACCATTCTTTCTTATATGCTCCTGAACTTTTTTATCTATGGCCTCTTGTATGAATGGAGATTTAAAAATCTGATCTACATTTTTAAGAGCTGGAAAACTTCCCCGTTCCTTTGCCAACTCTGCAGACCAGAAATATGTTCTATTAGCTATAAAAGACATAACCTCCTCAAGTAGCTGTAGGGCCTGGTCACTATCATAAGCAATATTCATTGCTAAAAACATATCTGCTATGCCCATAACACCGATACCTACTCTCCTAGTCTCTCTACTTGCTTCTCTCTGCTTTTCAAGAGGATGCAGTATTATATTCCACTCCACAACATTATCCATGAATCTTACAACATCTCTCAATACTTCATCCAGCAGTGCATAATCTATATATGCATTAGTCTGGAAAGGATTTTTCACAAATCTAACAAGATTTATACTCCCAAGATTACATGCTCCTCCATCCTCTAGAGGCACCTCACTGCAAGGATTTGTTCCTATGATAGGCCTACCAACATAATTACTGTTACTATACTTACTCATCTTACTCCAGAATATTAAACCTGGTTCGGCAAAGTTATAGTTGCCAATAACAAATGCATTCCATATATCTCTAGCTTTGTACATTCTCCTGATCTCACCAGCTTCTCTATTTCTGAAAACTGTTAGAAAATCTCCTGCATATCTTATTGCAAATGTTTCCTCACCCTTTCGCACTATATAATCCCCATATATATCTCTATTCCACACATCTTCCAAATCTTGCTGTCTCATATCTAAACCCAAACTAGAATTCAATTCTGATATGCTATTATATGCTCCAACGAATTCGTATTTTGAAATATCCTTGCTAGGGATATCGTAACTGTAATGAATTGTTTCATAATCTTGCTCATATTCATCTTGCGAATAATTTCTCACTCTATAAACCACTATTTTACCATCATATTCATTCTGTTCATTTAGAGCACTGAAGAATTCATCTGTGAATTTAATGCTTATGTTCGCATATCTAACCTGAAAGTTCTCTATGATTCTCTTAAGAACTTTGCGATATGCAATCTCATCCAATCCAAGATCATTACGTATTAGATCTGCTGCCATTTTAGAATCATAATTGGGAAAACTCTTTGCTAGTATAAAATTCATAATATCTGGGTGTTTAACGTGTATTGTAAGCATTAGAGCGCCTCTTCTACCTTCCTGACCTATCAGACCTGTGGTAAGTGAATACAATTGCATAAAAGATACAGCTCCAGTAGAAGTATTACTAGCATTATGAACTACTGCCCCAGCCGGTCTCAGAACAGATATATCAATACCTATACCACCTCCATAGCTATATGTTCTTGCAGCCTCATAGGCTGTTCTATAAATACTCTCAATACTATCATCTTGAATAATTGATACAAAACAATTTGCCAGTGTTTTCAATCTGTATAAATCTCCAGCTCCTGCTAATACCCTCCCACCAGGTATAAAGTAACCTTTTCGCATTAACTCAAAAAATCTAATTGCAAGTTCGTGCTTAGCGTCAGAATTATCTATTGCAGCTATAAATGCAGCCACTCTCCTATAGACATCTTCAGGATGATGCTCCAGAAATTCCCCTTTCTCGTCTCTGAGATAGTACTTACCTCTCATAATAGTTAACGCCAGATCATTCAGTGAAGGGTCATAGTTGTATTGATTTGGGATATTATATAGGATGTTTAGGAGCTTCAGATAATCATTCAGTAGCTCTTGAGGTACTCTCTTTGCCAGTTTTGATAATCCTGTGCTAAGCAAGCTACTCAGTGCTAGAACGCTGTTCATGCAACTATTCCATAGAAAAACCTTTTAATAATGATTATATCTTCCTAGCTATATCGATAACATAATTTATGGAGATTTTGATATGGAAACAGTAAACCATAGGCTTAAAAATAGATTTAATGTTATTAGTTTATGCTAGGAGCTGTATCATTAGAAATGATAATTCTGATCGTACTAATCCTAGCAGCTGTAATGATAGTTGGATCTATGATACTATCAACAACTCAGAACGCTACAGAGAAGATAGAAGAAAAGAGTAATAGGATAATATCTAAAATAGAGCAAGCTTGTATAGATGATAGTGATTGTGAAACAGGTAAGTGTATAAGAGGAGTGTGTAGATAAACATCGTATGCATAGACTAGAAAGCTTAAAAATGCTCCGACCGGGATTCGAACCCGGGTCGCTGGCTTGAAAGGCCAGCATCCTGGACCACTAGACGATCGGAGCTATATTTTTATAGACCTATAAGATTTTTAAATATGATGTAAGCTATAGTTAAGCATGTACAAGTATATACCTATATTAGGATTTTTGGTGTTGTTAGGATGTATAGGACAGAGCAGTTATGAACTCACAGATCAGCAGAAGCAAGAGATTGTTGATATAGTAAAATCTGTGATTGCAGCTCAAACACAATTATCTAAAGATGCTATCATTATAAACATAAAGAACTACGAGATAGTATCTGATGTTCTCAAAGTGAATCTATCAGCAAATATAGGAGGTCAATCAGTAGATTTCCCCGTATATTTCACAAAGGATCTGAAGTATATCATGTTTGGTATGGAAAAGATAGAGGATTTAAGATTACAGCTCAACAATCTCCAGCAACCTACAGTAGGTCAATCTCTGTCTATTCCTGATCTTAGCGATACACCTATGAAAGGCGGTCAGAATGCCCCAATTATAATGATAGAATTCAGCGATTTTGAGTGTCCATTCTGTAAGAGATTTGCAGACACTACTATGCCGCAGCTTATGCAGAATTGGATAGATACGGGTAAGATAAGATTCTACTACATCCATTTTCCATTAAATTTCCATCCAAAAGCTGAACCAGCAGCAAGAGCAAGCTATTGTGCTCAGAAGCAAGGTATGTTCTGGGAATATCATGATAAGCTATTCCAAAATATTCAGAGTATTCAGAATAATGAGGAAGGATATTCAAAGTTGGCAGAAGAGCTGGGATTGGATTTAGAGGAGTTTAAGAGATGCTATAACAGCCAGGAAGCAGCACTCAAAGTTCAGAAAGATACTATGGAGAGCATGAATCAAGGGGTATCGGGAACACCATCCTTCCTAGTGATAATCCCTAAAGAACTAACTACATTAGATAGAGTAAGACAGGCTGCAACTGTAGTACAGGGACAGGTTAGGGAGAATACTCAGTATTATGGAATATTCTTTAGTGGAGCCTACCCATATGCACAATTCAACCAGATGTTAACTCTCTTATACTCTTCTTAGCAACACCCTCTGTTTCCTTATTTTTTTATCTCTTCTATCTGTAACATATCCGATAGCCAGCAGTACAGTTATAGCATAATCTTCCTCTATCCCTAAGACTGCTCTATATCCTCTTTCCTCAAATCCCCCCATAGGACAGCTTGCAATCCCTAAGCTTTCTGCAGCCAACATGGCAAACCCTAGAGCAATATATGTCTGATGCTCTAGATATGATCTAAGCTGCTCTCTGCTCTTTGTACTGAGTTCTGCCCTAAGTTTAGATATGTATTGATCAACTCTATTAGGATTATCACCATAATCCAACCTAGCTGCTTTCAGTTCGTTTAGTATTCTATCTATATTCAGATCAGTTAGAAATACAAATATATCTGAAGCAGTAATGATCTGCCTCTGTCTATAGCTATATTCATATAATTGTTCCTTGATTTTCTGATCAGATACTACTATAATACTCCATGGTTGTAAATTGTATGATGAAGGAGCTAATCTTATAGATTCTAGAATATAATTTATCTGATTATCATCAACTTTCTCTGAATTGAATTCCTTAGCAGCATACCTGTGTCTTATAATATCTAAAACATCCATATGAATAGTTACACCATATGGTTTTAAATATATATTGAATGATATTTATTTATGAAAGGTCAGATAGGTATAGAATATCTGGTAATATTCGCTATAGCATTAGTGCTTCTGATAATAGTAGTAGGGCAGGTATTAAGAATGTTTACAGAGACATCTTATACTCCAAAGTGTACATCAGATAACCCTCTCATAGTATGTGCTGATAACGTATTTGCCCTAACTAAAAATTCTACAGGTAATAATCTGGTCGCTTCAGTAAGATTATTGAATGGAAATCAGAGAGATATTCAAGTATTATCTGCAGCATGCTATTCAGGTAAACAGGCACCTAGCGGGTTGAGATATGTATCAATATCAGGTACTCCTATAGTCAGATCTCAAGGTTCGGGAGATATAACTAACATTCCATGTGTAGATCAGAATAACCAACCTATTCAATTCTCCGCAGGCGCAGGATTTGATGGTACCTTTGAAATAGTCTATAAATTCACAGATGATATCGTTAGTAACAGAACTGTAAGACTATTCCTGACAGGTAGAGTAGGCTAATATGAGAGGGATGCAAAAGAGACAGTTCCAAATGCCTACCTCAGCAGGATTTCTACAGTTTTCCATAGCAGAAGAACTGAGCGGATACAAAATAGATGTAAACACAGCTCTTATATCTATAGGTGTATTAATAGTACTAATCAAAGTACTTGCTATAATTTTCCAATAATTCCTTCAGTGATATCGTATTCTGTTCTCCTTTTTTTAAATCCCTTATCACAACACTCTGCTCTTCTTTCTCCTTTCTACCAACTATAATACATTTTCCATAGTATTTAGAAGCATATTCTAGTTGTTTCCTGAGAGACCTATCTTCTGTGTTTATTTCAACAGCAAGACCCCTCTTCCTAAGCTCTTTAGCTATTGAATCAGCGTACTCAAACTCATCTATCCAAGCTATAAATACACTATTAATCTGATCTTTATAGTCGATCAGATCGTACAATCTACTTACTCCTAAACTGATTCCAACGTTATGTTTCTCTGAAAACATAGAATATCTACCCCCACCACCAACGCTAACGTTTATACCTGCAATAGAGATCTCAAATATCTCTCCAGTGTAGTAATCCAATCCTCTGACTAATGTGGGGTTGAATTTTCTACCTATTCTAATAAGAGTGTTATAAGCTTCTTTAGAATAATCTTTAACAGTTTCCACATCAGATCTTAGTAATATGTCTAAGTACTTCATACCAATCCCCTTTCTTTCAATCTGTTCTCTCACCCATCTCTCCCCAAATCGTCCTATTTTGTCTACTGTTCTGAATAGAAAAGATTTCTGATCATCATCTAAATCAGCCACAACACTATCCAAGAACCTTCTATCATTTACTTCGATCTGTGCACTTAATCCTAGAGAACTCAAAACAAGTTCGGCAATCTCCAGAATCTCTAGAGTAGAATATATGCTACTACTACCTACCACATCTATATCAGCCTGTATAAATTCTATGTATCTCATTCTCTGAGGATCCTCATTTCTATATACTTTTCCTATAGAATATCTTTTGATAGGTCTAGGTAATTCCTTGTGTTCTTCTGCAAATCTGATCAATGGAACTGTGTGATCGAATCTTAACCCAATTCTATCAAATCTAAAGATCTGTTCTCTAATTTCCTCTCCTCCTTTTTTGAGTAATACGTTCAAATCTTCGAATACTGAGGTTTCCAAAGGTCTGTAACCATAACTAGCATATATCTTTTCTATTGTATCTAGAATATACTTTAGTTTTCTGTAATCCTTATCAAAATACTCCCTAACCCCTCCTATCATATTTAGCAAGCTATACCAATCAAATCACATGCTCTTTTATCTCCAGTCATGTGAACATAATAGGATATGCATGTATCTTTTTTCGAAGTGTATAGACAGTATTCGGGTACTCCTGTTGCCACAGCCAGCTTATATATTTCTGTTTCATCACTATAGTATCCACTCTTAATAAGAAGGTAGTAATTCATAACATTTATCATATCTCTTAGCATTATCTTACTGTATTTATCCTCATCCAATTCAAAATCTCCTAGATTCGATATCTCTAAGGATACGTTCACCTGACTATCTTTTCTTATTATACTACCGTTTGTAAGATATTGATATTGTTCTATTCGATAACCAGAATTCTGAAAGTATATATTGATCTCTATACTATCTATTCTTGTGATATCTGATACACTAAATCCCAACTTTCTTAAATCTTCCATCTTAAGATCTGACAATTTGAAAAATACCTTATAACCATCATCTATTTTGGATACGCTTATATTAGGAGAATCTGTAAGTGAATTTATATACTCTCGCTCAGAATCCACTACACTTCTATTGAATATATATGCAAATACAGATTCGGAACCATAATCTCTTAGTCCCAATCTAAACAACATTTCAGAATCTGTACAGTTCAGAAATCTATTCATCAATACTACACAATATATAGATGAATTCTCGTCTTTGTATGCATAATAAACCAATCCACCATCACCAAATAGATCCAGCCTTATGTTATAATTATCTCCTAAAACGGTTGCATCTACATAAGTAGATCTGTTCTCTATGGACTCTAGAGCCTGAAATCTATAGGATCTATTAAGCATAGATTCCCAAAGACTTAGAATAGTTTGATTATATTCTTGTTTAAATTCCAATTTAATAGGATCTGGTTGTGTATCGTCATCACTACTATTATCCCCCAAACATCCTGCCAAGAGGATTAGAGCGAATATCCAGTATATCATGAGTTTACTTTAATCTATACTTATTTAAAACTTCTTTCAGATAGGAGAATGATCGATTCATACTTTCAATATCTCTGTTTCCTGAGAGGATGATCTTACCATTCCTAAAAACCAATGCTGTGGAACCATACTTATCTATCCAGATCATTATCCCAGGGAACTGTTCTGGTTCGTATTCTAGGTTTAGATCTGGATCAGTAAGAAGATTATCCAAATCAATTGAGAATTCTAATTCCCCCAATGCTACATAGTTTGGGATGTTGTATTTTATTGTGTCTGCGGTCAATGTAGTATTACTTCTTATTACCCCTCTCGCATTCAGGTCATTAACTAATTGAACAATGGTGTCTTTGATATCATTTTGACTCTTACTACCCACTATAACAATTCTACCATTTCTGAATAGTAAAACTGTAGTCCTAGGGTTAGTATACCTTATTATTGCCCCAGGGAACTGTTCTGGTTCGTATTCTACATTTTCAGAAGTTCTGGCGAATTTATCAATATCTATCTCAACGCTTAGATCTGCAGATGCGACCATATTAACTATCTTCAATTTCTCCCTATCTTTAGAATTCATATTTAAATATGATTAAGAATCTTTTTAAATTGATCGTTTATAATAAACTCATGAAGAGGTCAAAAGGATATTTGAGTAAATTCCTAAAATCTCTAAAGCTAGAACGTAGATTAACACCAACTGATTTTGTAAGAGTTTTTGAGATAGGTGAGAGAGTTAGAATAATGCCTGTTCCATATTATCGAGCTGGACAGATACCACACAGAAGATACAAAAATCTGGTTGGGGAAATAGAAGAGAAGAGAGGATTCTCATATGTAGTTAGAGTAATGCTAGGGAAAGAACTCAAAAGGCTGATTGTTCTACCAATACATTTGCAGAGATTATGAAGATCATTAGTATAAATGCTATTCCTGAAGCTGAAGTAAAGAGATTAATGAAATCGGGGGATTATACTTATAATATCAAACTTCAGTACCTTCACATGGAAGACTTAGATGTGGATGATATAAAATACGTTGATAAACTTAAGGAAATTGGATTGAAGAATGATGAGGCGATAGCTAAATTAGTGGATCTGAAACCCACTCATCCCGAACTCATCAGAGAACTATTGGTTGAGTATGGTGAAGGGGATATAGATATAGATAAGATTATAAAAATATTCTCTAAATAGAATTCATTATGGAAGATTATGCATACATATTAGATTTTAATATATCCCCAGATGGGAAAGGATTAGCCTATATGATAGGAGCAGATAGATTCACATTTCTGACAGGGGTTATAAAGAAAGGGACTACTCCTAAAATAGGAGAGAAATACTACATAGGAAAGGATAAGCAGAAGAGAGAAGTTATTGATGTGGTTAAAGGTAGAATATCGTTTCAGGAGTTAACAGAAGGTGCAAGAATGAATCTAAAAGATGTTCTAAAGAGAATTGTTAAGGAGAATGAAACCAGATATGTGGATTTTCTGAACAATGCAAAACCAATAAACACTAGAACACATACACTTGAATTCTTACCACAGATTGGTAAGAAGACTTTGAAAATTGTTCTAGAGAGAAGACCATATTCAAGTTTCAAAGATTTTCAAGATAAGACAGGATTGGATGGGGTAGAGATATTTGCAGAGAAAATCTATAGAGAACTGAGTGGAAAAGATCTAGTTAAGATTCTAACTATCAGAATATGATCTGCGAGATCTGTGGTAAAAGGAAAGCTACTAGAACTATCATTATAGAAGGTGCAGAAGTAGAGGTATGTGATAGTTGTGGTAATGCTGATCTAATTCAATCTAGATCCAAGGTGAAGACTAATAGGAGAAAAGAGAAATTCGTAACACATAGACTCAGAGATGATACCAAAACCAGAATTGAAGATTTTATGAAATCGAGGGGGTTTGATATAAGAGCATTATCTCTCTATACAAAAATATCTGAAAGAGATTTGAGTAACATCATGGCCGGTAGATTGGTTGATATAAGTATTATTAGAAAACTTGAGAAAGCTATAGGTAAGGAATTGCTGATAGAGGAAGTTGTGTCTGAGATCATCGAGGATGAATCTGATACAAAGAGTGAGAGAGTCTCTTTAGAATCCTTTCTGAAAGCAGAAGAGAGAGATAATGGGAAGCGATCTCAAGAGACTGATTGAACCTATAGCTCAAACTGTTCACATCTCCAAGTTATCAAATAGAATCATTACTATAGATGGCAATAATATGATATATCAATTTCTAGCAGCGATACGAACTTCTGATGGGGAGTATCTCAGAGACCAAAAAGGTGAGATCACTTCACATCTATCAGGAGCTTTCTACAGATTGTCAAATTTCCTGATCAATAGAATAAAATTAATTGTAGTATTTGATGGCAAACCACCGTATTTTAAGAGAGCTGAGATAGAGAAAAGAATCTTAGCTAGATCAAAGACTCAATACAGAGATATGGTATTTACAGATACTATGAAGGAAGAGACTATAGAATTGTTGAATGCTATGGGAATTATAACTATTATAGCTCCTTCAGAGGGAGAGGCGCAGGCTAGCTATTTAACTAGAGTGGGTACAGCATACGCTATAAATAGTCAGGATTATGATAGCTTCCTATTTGGGGCTAAGAGGATATTAAGAAATTACTATGGGGAGAATAGATTTGAATTTGTAGAATTAGATTCTGTACTAAAGCATCTAAATATCGATCATGAACAGCTAATTCTCCTAGGAATGCTCATAGGTACTGATTTCAATACCGGTATAGATGGTATAGGCCCTATTAGAGGATTAGAGATGGTTAGGAAAATGAGCAAGAGTGAAATTCTTGATATGATATCTAAAGATAACGGAGTTGATGCTATGGAAATATTTGAGTTTTTTCTAAATCCCCCTGTTAAAGATGTAAAGCTGGATTTTCCGAGCTTTGATCCGGATCGACTCAGAGAGATCTTAGTAACAAGACATGGGTTCTCAGCACAGAGAGTTGAGAATGTTATAAACAGCATTCAGAAAGTTCGAAAAGAGAGAACGGTGTTTGATTTATGAGAATTCTCTTTACCACAGACACATATCACCCTAATGTGGATGGTGTTGTTAGAGCTCTGGATCTGCTAATCCCAGCTTTAGAATCATATGGGTATGAAATAGTAGTATTGGGTCCTAATACTGATCCTAAACCAGATAATTACATACCCTCTCCAGGGATTAGACTACCTTTCTATAAGGAATACCAGCTAGTTATACCGGACATGTTAAAAGATCTTGATGTAGATCTTGTACACAATCATGGCTTGGCATTGACAGCTATATACGGAATTCTCTTAGCTCGGAGGAAAAAAATACCAGTAATAGGACATTACCATACAGATATAACCAAAGCTACTCACTATATCAAAATGCCAAGTTGGATAGCTGAAGTTTATGTTAGAGAACTGTTGAATCGATATGATCTCACACTATCTCCGTCTCCTATGATGAAACATAGACTCAATACATTAGGAGTTAGAGATGTAAACGTTCTACCTATTCCAATAGATGTAAATCGATATTACTATTCTGATACAAAAGATAGATTTCTCCTACACGTAGGTAGACTAGTAAAGGAGAAGAAAATAGACGGGATATTTGAGTATCTGAAAGATATATCTATGCCATTGTACATAGCTGGAAGAGGACCAGCTATGGAATACTATAGAATGAGAGCTCAGGAATATGGAATAGATGTGGAGTTTTTAGGTTTTGTTAGTGAGGAGAGACTTAGAGAGTTATACAGAGATGCGTATGCATTGGTTTTCAATTCAGATTTTGACACTTTAGGATTGGTCTGTGTGGAAGCTCTTGCCTCAGGAACACCGGTTATAGCTCATGAGAATACGGCTATAGCAGATTATATAAGAGAATTTGGTCTAACTTTTAGAGATCGTGAAGGATTTATCAGAGCTGTAAAATTAGCTGGAGAAATAGATCACCGTAGAATGCAAGAGATTGCTAACAAATTCCACATTGATAATATTATTAAAGAATACATATCGACATATGAGAAATTTTTAAATAAATCTTGATAAATAGAATTGGGAGCAGGGGTGCCGGAGCCTGGTCAAACGGGCCAGACTCAAGAGGGATACTGTGATATCTGGTGCCATCGTGGCTGCGTGGGTTCAAATCCCACCCCCTGCACTATCTAAAGATACGGGGAGAAAAGAACGAGCTCAAATACTCTTAGATTATTTAGTTTTGAAATTTTATGACTATGGAACAGCTTTGTACGGATCTGTTATTTATTTAGAATCTAACTAACTTCCGGACTAAGCTCTATCTCTAATCGTTATCCATAATCCTTTGAATTTCACTCTATCAATAGGTACATTTAATATAATAACTCCATTCTGATCACTCACAACATCAAATCCCTCAATTCTTATCCCTTTCATAGGCGATCCAAGAACATTTCTTACTTTTATGATAGTTTTTTCATCTCTGATTACCAGACTATATCTTAATACTCTTGATAGGATTAATAGAGCAGATATTGGGGCGAATACTATTAATATTATAATTTGTACTGGTATATTAGTGATTGGGTTTTCCGTATTAGATAATATATTCTTATCTATATCCTGCTGCCCGTAATCAGGCTTAGGGGTTGATGGAACTCTATTTTCTGGTTGTTGAATCTTAGGAACAGAGCTATCTCCCTCATCTAAATTATAATTATTATTAGTCGGAATGGTATATGTAGTTGGTTTAGTTGGAATAATATTTAGTGATTTGTTATCCGGCTCCTCTCTTACTAACATCAATCTAAAACTCGTGTGATTATTCCCGTATCTTCCATCTACATCATAGGCTCTTATCTCCACTAAATAGGTTCCTTCCCCAAGATTTTTTAGTAACAACACCTCATTTACATATTCTGAAACTCTCCAGCTCACATTTTCATATAATGTTCTATTGATAAATATTTCATAGTAATCAATATACCTATCGGCTATTATCCTATAAGGAATGCTAATATTTATAGATCTGGAAATGTTTGTATTTGAAATCTGCTCAATTTCCACCCTTGGTGAGTTGTAATCTACCCTTCTACTACTAGGTCTTGGTATGTCATTATCATCTGCTCCTAGAGCTAAAACCACTATATCAGAAGAATTCTCAGCCCCGATCCCTATTCTATCGTAAGCCTCTATTCTAATCCTATAATTACCAGGTGAACTTATATAAGGAGACAGGTCGATTGTATTATTATAGTTATAGACTGGAGGGTCTGAATCAAACCGATGTCTTCGAATCTCTTGGTAGTTATTATTGTCTAGATTACCTAGAAATACACTGTATTCCTCAAGTCCAAAACTAGATCTAGTGGATATATTATATGAGACTATAATAGGGTTGTTCAGATAATATGAGTTATTTGTAATTATACCGATTCTAGGGGGTGGATATGGATCGTAATTTACATATATTCTTATAGAATCTGATGCAGTATTTCCATCCTCATCATAAACTCTTACCTCGATATCCACTGGAGTACTCACACCAATTTGATAAGATGATACTACGATCCTATCTGTAATACTATATCCATTATATTCAAAGATAACTGTTCCCGTACGCTCCAACTCTCCATTCACATATATTTCATAAGTAACTCTATCACCATCATCCCAGATATCGAAAAATAGATCTACTGTTATAGATTCTATCTCAATACCATTCTGAGGAGAAGTTATATTTACGTCTGGAGGTGAGCCAGCACGACTACCAAGCGTAAGTGGATAATAATCCGAACCAAATCTGCAGGATATATCATCGTATATATTATAATACAGGTCAAATCTCTGATCACATATCTGGTCATTATCTGAATCTGAGCAAGTCTCAGAGAATCCTCCTCCCCTATGATCTGCCCAATAATTTCCCCCGAGATTAATACTATTAACTATAGATCTCCCTGGAGTTTTTGTAATGTTCATGCTTATTAGTCTAGCAGCTTCTTGCTCTAATGATTCTAAACATCCTAAATTTGGATCATAAAAATTGCTAAATCCAGCACCTCCGACTTTTATGGAATATTTATCTAATCCTGGAGTAATATTGAATATGTTATCATATATAATATTATTCATAAATTCCTCCTCTAGAAATTGATCTATGTTTATACTTATCATACTGCGGATATCTGTTCTGGTATCAAGTTGGTAGAAAACATTCCTAGTTATATTCAGATTTTTTAAAACATCACAATTTATAGATATTGCATCTGATTCTACATTGAATACATTTCCTGAAATTATGTTATCAATACATCCATATGAATCTGAAAAAGGTCCAATTGAGAGTACCAAAACAATGGGTTCTACTAATTCAATCCCTCTTTTGGATGAGATTATATTCTCAGCTATTGTATTATTGATAAATTGCTCGGAAGTAATGTATATTGAGCTATTGAACAAACTATTATTTGATATGTAATTTTCTGCAAATACTTTTGCATAATTATTTCGGAATAAATATAAAAAGTCATTATCCGAGTTGATTCTAATTAGATTATTCTCAATTCTATTTCTAACAATTATAGATTCATAGTCTATTAGATTTATCACTCGATTGGATCCTCTTCCACATGTATTATCATCATAGTAAAAGCTGTTGTTTGAAATAACATTATCAGCAAATTGCCCAAAAATATTAAAATATAGTACTGTATTGCATTCGCTAGTATTGAAAAGATTCCCCACAATACTATTATTAGCTATAATAGTAGAACTTATATCTGAAGAAGAACATGCTATATAAATATCAGTACCTATGAAATTCATTAGCCCTATACTATTTTCAGTAAAGAAATTATTAAAGACATTATTTGCTATTCTAAAATTGCTAATTCTACAAATACTGGATTCATCTACTATAGCTACTTCCAATACTCCTTCACTAATGTTTTCAAATATCGAGCCTTCCAAGGTAAAATTTTCCACATATCCTCCAGCTCCACCCAAATAGAAAATACTGTAAAATGCTCTTATATTTGTAAAGCTAGAGTTTACAAAAGTAGCATTTATTAGACTAGAGAGCTGTATTATTCCATATGGAACATAATTTTCTGAGGTAGCTGTTATTCCATCTATTTTTAGATTATAAGCTTCTAGATCCCCTATTCCAAATATAAACCTATACTCGACTATATCACTGCCATCTCCAAGTATACTTAGGTTTTGAATGTATAGCTTACCAAACTGGCGAATTTGAAATTTATTATTATTGTTAACATATATTTCGCTGTTCTTTATGTATAACTCTCCTGAAGATAGTAAAAGGTCCAAATTGCTGAAACCTTTCATATTCTGAATAGTGATGTTACTATTATCAATATTAAGATCTACTCCTGCTGAAGATGTTAGAGAGAACCCATTCATATCTATGATTATATCTCGATTTTCTATATTTATCTGTTGGGTTAATTCAATATTATTCTCAGCTAATATTAAATCACATGAATCCAGAGCCTGAATCATTTCTTGCTCTGTATTAACGTTACATGAGCCATAGCTAAATGATACTATTAGAACAGCTAAAAAGAGGATCATATTTGCAATTTTACATTATTCATTTTTTAAAGATTTCTTATTCTAAATTTATTTTAGAAATTCTAATATTAATAGTAAATCTATCATGAGCTAGCAATCTATTTAGGAAATTGGAAATTTAAGAACATTTTTCTATAAAAAATACATCAATATAATTTTTAGTTTACTGTAAAAGTATTTATATCTGTATATTGCATGTTAGTTTACTTTTAAAGAATACCAAAACATGATCAGATCGGAGTTTTGTGGGTTTTGAACTAATGAGCGGGCTGTTTATATCAAAAACTACCAAAAAACCCATGATTTCATACTTTATAAGTAAACTCGATCTTTAGAACCTTACGATATATCATTACTATAGTTTACTTTAAAAATAAACAGTTCTTTGGTGCTATCTTATTAGTATTCTTTTAAGGTAAACTAATATTTGGATAAAAAATATTTAGAAAATCTAAATAAATATTATTAAATAAAAATTGGTGTTTTGTATAAATATCCCCCCTGTTCATTTAAAAAATACTCTCTTTTGTATTGATCGAATTGGATAAAATATTTTTAGAAATTCTAATATAGAAATAGAAAATATTATTTAAAAATATTTACATACAAAAAATATCGATGTTAGAAATAATCAGATCTAGAATAGAACAATCAAATCTAGAGGTATCTTTGAGACACATAAGTATCAAAAAGATAGAAGAGGAGCTTAATAGTACGTTTTTTGATTACACACTAAATCAAAAGAGATGGATAAAACGGCTCCCTCTATTATTTAACCTATTATTTAATCTAGATAAAGCTAAAGAGAAAATGAGAGCTGAGAAATACTCTGAAATACTGAATGAAATCCAAAAAGAATTACCAGCACTGATATTTACAATACCTAATATAATACCATCAAAAGATGGGGTTCAGGTTATTGGAGAACTTCCACTCGAGATACTCAGAGCTACTAGGATATTACACATTGATGTAATGCCCTATTTACGCAGAAGAGTATTGGATCTAAATTATGTTACAGAAGATCCGAATCAGCTTAAACTAATATATTTCTATCCTGATTTTGTAGCTAGATATGAATTCTTCAGAGATCATAGCGAGCTAGAAGACCTATCGAAAAAGATTGTTGATTTCCATTTAGAAGTAGGTGATATGATAATAGATCTGATTATAGATTATAAAATAGCTGCGAGAAAGTTAATTAGTTTGTATAGTATCACCTATCATTAATATGTTAATCAGATACAAAGGAGTTATAATATTAGATAGAGCTTCGATACTAGGTGTGGTTAAATCAGTCCCAAATACAGTATATCATCATAGAGGTGATTGGGATAGAGTTGAGCTTACACTCTGGAATACTCTACAGATATATAGATCTGTAAAAACAGATATCATAGTTTATGCTCTTAAGGAACACGAAGCTGTGTTCAGAGATTATAATAGATTTGGATATTTGTCTCTTGAGGCTAAAAGATTATATAGACTTATTAGAGATGGAGATATGCGGGCTATTGAGTTATACAGAAATATAAGAAATGGATTACTACTAGGTTTAGCTGATATTCCGTAGGTTATTTTTGTTCTAGGATCGATCTCATAAAATCAGTTATTTCTTTACTTATCCGTCTTGATTGTTGTTCAAGATCTATGATCTGTATCTCGAAATGCCCTCCATTGATGTCGTTTAGATCCTTTACTTCAGATCTAATGTTACTTAGAAGATATTTTACAGCAACACTCTTTTGCCAGAGGTTTGTTAATACCTCATTAGACTTGCCATGTTTCAAGAATTCATCTATGATATCCAAATTCTTATTTATCTGCTTTATATAAACATCGATTCTATCTATCAACTTACTTTTGAATTGCTCTTCGGATACTACCTCTACTTTTTTAGATGCAGGTTCTTTAACATCTTTGTAGTTATGATTAGACATCTTTATTTCCTTGAATAGAGCATCTATCTGTTGTGCTCTTTCCTCATCACTCATGAATCTATGTTTTTTCATGAATCTAATATTCCAATTATGTTTAAAAATGCTACTCAAAATATGAGTTTCCTATAACACTACCAGATAGATCGGTATAATACGAAGGAGGTAAATACTTTAATTCAGGTCTATATACAATTCCTAAATCGTTAGCTCTCCAATGTAAGTAACTATCAAATATCTCTATCATATCTGTTTGAGATATGATTTTGTTGACATCATAATTTGAAATGTATATATTAAGATTTGTTAAGAAGGTGATATCATTTCTGTAATCCTCTATTATCCTAAATATAATTCTACTCAGTGGCTTAGAATATCTATCACTCCAAAGAGCTAATATTTTCACATTCGGATCTATTGCAGTTCCAAAGAGCTGTAGCCTTCTAATTGGATCCCCATCTAATCTCAAACACGTTATTTTAGCAGCCAACATATACTGCAACATAACTATTCTTTCTGGGTCACTTATCTCTTCTATCCAGAGTCGGATGTTATTAACGTATCCTATATCGTATTTTTTATCCTCTATCCATAGATCAGGATTATTAAGCCGATTATATACAAGCTTATCGTCAAGTAAGAATCTATTCTTGTATTTATACTCTATTCCAGAATATTCATTAGCATAAGAATCTATAACATTTGGGTCTATATTTAGCTGATCGGCAACAGCTATTACTGCGTCTGCTGCTAATCTAATTGGACGAATTATTTTTCTAGCAATCCTGCTCCAATGATTAAATATGTCCTGTATAGAATCTATTTTTATATCAGTATCTCCACCATATAATTCATACATTAATAGAGCAAGATGCAACAGATCTTTTGATATCTTTGGATTTCTATTGATCAGGATTTCTGCCTGTTCTGGAAAGAGCAATATCTTATTTATAATATCCTTATTATAATTTCCTCTGGAATATATATCTTTTCTGATTTCTAAAACTCTAATTGTAGTTGTTATATCTGTAATTGATCTGGAGTACTCTAATATTAAATGTCTAAGCGAAGAATTTGTTATTCGTCTTTTTAATAGAATTACCGTATCTATAAATTCATTTGGATTCTCTTTGAGAAGCTCTAGATTGAATCTTATATCTAAAAGTTCTTGAAGATACCGCATGGAGATATCAGGACCTAATCTCTTCACTAGAGCTCTTAGATAGGGATTGTTTAGAGAGGAGATATATAAATCGATCATAATTTTATCATAATTATCTAGATCGTCTCTTGCTCGGTAATCTAAAATTATTTCTTTCGGTATGTCCTCTCTACACGTTGCTAATAGATGTCGATAGTGCTCTTTTGTTAATTGATTTCTAATGTTATGATATACTCTTATGAAATCCAGTCTGTCTGGTAGGGTATCTAATAGTAAGGAGAAGAGCTGGGGATTTGTGATCGATAGCTGTATTTGAGCTTCCAGAGATTGATTGCGGAATCTTATCAGATCAATCCCATAATCTATCCTGATCTTAGATTTCACAGCCAGTATAGATTCTATAGATAATTTTTAAAGATTGTTTTTATGTTCTGCTCTATTTTTTCAAAATTTTCTGTAACATCGAATACATATTCTGTTATGTTGGATTTAATCCGCATAATCAATTCATCATGCAGTTCAAATTTTACCGTCACATAATCATGTAGATTATTACCTAAATATAATAATTTAGCTCCTAAATATTGAATAGTAGCTATATCATCGTCATCAGCCATTCTGTATACAATTCCCTTCCAGACCCCACCCCTGATAAGTTTATAATATTTATATATTGAATATACTATGCCCTGCTGATCATAATCCGTGGGGAACGTGTATTTTTGATTATTTATAGAAAACATTATTCTATATCCATCTATCCAGATGTGGAATCCATTCTCTAATAACCATTCTTTAATATGCTGTAATTCAGTATTTGCTAAATACAGCGGTATCATTATGTTATTTCCAAATTCAATAACATCTGAGTTGAGCGATATAGCATTTTCAGAGTATTTACTTTGCATAAAGTACCCATAACGATAGTTGTTTATATATATAATTAATTCTCTATCATACAGTAGCCTGATGCTGTTTTTTGTTACGAAATTCTCATCTAAACTCAACTGTAGTCCAGAAAGGAAATTCAGTGCTCTGTTGAAGTGATAGTTGTCTGTGATTGGTAGTACAAATTCTCCAGCAGTGCTCTCTATTTTATCATTTAGAATTCTTATATTCAACGATCTTGCTCTATAGTACAGATCTGCCAATATATACAAATTATTTATAACACTATGATTATCGGATTGTGGTGCTATCAGATAATTGATATTGTTGCTAGATATGAATATTGAATTATCCATCTTTATTAGTTCTCTATCAATAGCTAATCTTCTCTCTGATAATCTACCCAAACTAGTTATTAGATCAGCAAGAATTGGTTTGTGAATATAATGTTTAGACCTCTCTCTGAACTTATCCCAATCAACACTTACCCCCAGAGATTCTAAATCTCTATCTAATTCTGATATTTTATATCTAGCAATCCTATTCGAGAACTCTCTTAAAGTCTCTAGGAACTCCTGCATCATATTAGATATATACAATCGAATTCGTATTACTATTTCCCGGAGGATATCCGAATACAAATACAGCCCTATCCAATCCCAAGAATCTCTTTATATCATTAAATTTCTCGAAGATAGGTTCATAATTGTATACTCTGGGAAATACTCCATAGAATAGATTCAAATATCCTGTGATTCTGTGATTAGATGTTATTGCATAGATAGGCTGTTTAGGTCTGAAAGATGAAATCTTCCTAGGGGTTGTACCTAGATAGGTGGGTGCTATTATTGGCGAATTGAATTCTTCAGCTAACATAGCTGCACTATATGCTATCTTATCCTTGTAATCATCTATACTACTTACTCTTTCTGCCAGTTCCTGAGCCTCTAATATAGTTCTGTGCATTATCTCAAGAGTCTCTCTCTTGTATCTACCTACAGCAGTCTCTTCTGAAAGCATAAGAGCATCAGCTCCATTAATTACAGCATTATAGATATCAGTAAGCTCTGCTCTCTTAGGGAATGGGGAATCTGTCATCGATGATAATACCTGAGTTGCAACTATTACAGGTATTTTATTAGCCTTCTTGAGGATCATGGATTGCACTTTGGGTAGTTTCTCCTCTGGGATAGATAGGGCTAGATCTCCTCTAGCTATCATTATTCCATCAGCTACCTTTATTATCTCATCTATATTCCTTACAGCACTAGCGGTTTCTATTTTAGCTATAACAGGTAACCCTGATAACTCTTTCATCTTGAGTACATCCTCAGGAGTTCTGACAAACGACTGAGCAATCACGTCAAATCTACGAATCTTTATAAATTCTAAATCTTCTAAATCCTCCTTGGTTATAGAAGGTATATTATAATCCTTGTTTCTTACTATCACTGATTTTCTAGGTTTAATAGGATAATTACTCATGGCCTCTAGAGTATTCTTATCAATAGCTCTAAGCATTACCTTACCATCATCGATCAACACTATATCCCCGGAGTCGAGAACATCTCTGAAAGCAGCTTCATTGGATAGCTTCAACTCTCTAACATCTATCCTCTCCCCAGCTCTCAGTTCTATACCTGCACCAGTTCTTATCTCTGGACCTTTGGTATCTGCAAGCACTGTGATCTTCTTGTTGAATCTTCTCTCCGCTTCTTCGATTAATGCTAACCATTCATCTATTTCTCCGTAACTTCTATGAGAGAAATTGAATCTAGCAATATCTATGTATCTGAACAGATCTATATCAAACTTTTCATAGAGAGTAGCCACTATTTTAACAAGTCTCATAAGTTAATATGGATAGTTTTTAAATATATTAGCTCTGAAAATAGAGATATGCTAAGTGTACCTAGTCAATGGAGATTGAGAGAACAGAGATATAGATTGATAGGTAGTAAATGTGAAACTTGTGGAAATATATATTTACCTAAGAGAACAATATGTCCAAAGTGTAGACGAAAGGGAAAGATAGTTGAATACAAGGACTTTAGTGGATATGGTAATGTGGTATCATGGACTGTGGTGCATGCAGCTCCAGAAGGATTTGTAGATCAAGCCCCATATATATTGGCGATAATTAAGCTCAAAGAAGGCCCTAAGATCTTGGCACAGATAGTTGATGTAAAACCTGAAGAGGTTCATGAGGGTATGGAAGTATACAAAGTAGTTAGAAAAATTCAAGAAGATAATCCAGAAGGAATTATAGCATATGGATTTAAATTTACTAAGATTTAACTAGTATTATAAGATCGTTCTCTTCTATTATCTTTTCTATAATATCTCTCTTACTTGTTCTCGGATCTAATTCTAAAGTATCATACTAGATTTTCGTGTAGCCCTATAACTCTTTATCATAGTCTCTAAGGAATAAATCCAGCGCTCCGCCTGAAGTGTTGCTAATCGCAAGTTTTCCATGTATATTCAAAGCTTCTGGAAATAACCTCCTTCTACTCTTTCAAAATCTCTAATATGTATAAAAGATTTTTACCTTTTATCTAATCCGATCGGATCCACTAAAATACCCTATGATTATAATATTTAAGTTTCATTAAACTACTCTGACCTGTATTTTGAATTCACTCTTCTCAATATAAGATTCATAATCTCTATCGTGCAAATAAGATATAATACTTATATCATACAATCCAGGTCTTGCCGAGGGTTTCTGGAGAAACAGTTTTACTGGAATTTCTCTGGACTCTTTCTCACTAAGAATACCGAGTCTAAATTCCTCTTTTTTCCTAGCTCTGTAGCTATCAAGATATATTTGATCATTGTTAGACACCACATCTAGAGATATTAGCTTCTTACGCTTATCTACGTTTTTAACATTTAACAGGAGAACTATAAAATCATCTGTTTTACTTGCTCTTATGGGGATTAATTCATATGATATATCTAAACCCACAGGATCCATATTTATTATTTTAAATTTAGATTTTTAAATCAATCTCAGGCATATAATGTTGAATCTGTCTTAGAATCTGGTTCAACTCAGGAAAATTATTAGATAACAACTTCAGATTTGTTCCAATGAATTCTCTCTGGATATTATTGATTAGATTACTATTGAGTAGCATAAGTAGATTGTATAGAGAGGCGAACATCTCAGACGGACTATCCTCAGGATGTCCCAAGGATGGATATATTAGATAGTTACTCTCTGACAGCAATCTTACAATACCATGTTGTCTAATGAGTTCATAAAATGAATTTATACTGTCTAATAATTGCCTATCAGGTCTAGTAGCTACAACATGAAATATAACGTGAGCAATCTCATGATTGAAGATCACATCAATATGCGCTTCTCTTGCTATTGATATCTTTGCCTTTGAATTCTTTATGGTAGCATAGCTCTCCGCTCTATGATTGGATTTGAACTCAATTTTCAATTCGATTACTTCAGGATAGATAATGTTCAAATACTTTGATGCTCTGTTAGATATGTGATTATAATGTTTGGGATCTGTGTTGTTACTCCTGAGCTTTAATACTGCTCTTTCGCAATTACTCACCAACATGTTATATATTATATAGAAACCTATAAAAAAGATCTCTAAACTTTAAAAATTGTTCTATAGTAAATGAACATAGCAGCCGCGGTAGCTCAGCCCGGAAGAGCACTCGGCTGAAGACCGAGGGGTCGGGGGTTCAAATCCCCCCTGCGGCATCTTTTTTTTAAATATATCCATAATTATATATTACATGAACAGGTTGAATTATGAGAATGAATCCAAGCAGACTCCACCTAGAAAACTAGAGAGTTTCAAAGAGAGAGTGGAGAGATATATGAGTCCAATTAGAAAATTGGCTAAAACTACTGCTGTAGTTATGGCTTTAGGTACACTGTCATTAAATCTTTCATCTTGCAATCTGCTTAATGATCTGATACATGAGAGGTACTATTGTTCAAGATACTTTGCAGATGAAATAGAAGTTAATTCGATAGATATAAACAAGTATCCTGCCAGACAAGGATATAATACTGTTAAAGTATATTCAGAAGTCAAAAGACACCTGCTTATCAACAAAGATGCTAATAATGGAAATTGGAGCTATAGAGAGGAATATCCTTTACTTATTCAATACACATACTTCCCAGTAGGACCATATAATGATGTATGCAGTAGGTATATAGATATGAAATATAAGTTTGAATTGAATCTGGATCAGAATGTAAAGAACACTCTTGATAGGATTCTTGCAAATCCTGATCAATATGTTGGTAAGAAAGTAACTGATTTGAGTCTTCTGAACAATCTCTACTTGAATTTGTACTATACTATAACAGTTTATGGGGAGACAACTGAGCGGAGGATGGTGGGGCCTGAGAATGCAAGAGTCTCTTCACATACATTCAATAACATATTTAGTACTCCTTTGAACATAATAGAGGAAAATTTAAGGTTGTCGAGTAATTATAGCATTATTCCTACTACTATTAAACTTAAGGTTCGAGCAATTGTTGAAGAGGTGTATATAGATAGAGTTCAGGATAATGAGATTGTAATAGGATTGCGAAATACTAAGGATTGGCAGGAATTAAAAAGGATCACAGGGCAACCATACGATAAGTACTTCTATAGGGTAGCTCCTATGTCTATAAATCCTCTATTAGTGGAATACTTCTACGGTCTTACAGAGTATTAATATCTTCTTATCCCTACTGTTTTCAGCATTTTTATTGTTTCAGCATATGGTGATTCAGAAGAAAAAATGTATATTTTAGTACCATATTTCTCGACTATCTTTAGAAGATCTCTAATTTCTTTGCTCTCTAGAGCGTCATCTATCACACACACCAGCTCCAGATTACCCTCAGCATAGTTTTTAATATCCTCCCCAAAAACAACCATTTCAGAATACTTGGCTATATATTGATTTAATATCCCCACAATTTCTAAATCCTGCTGAATTCTATATTTAGCTATGATATCACGGATCTGAGGGAATAGTTCTTTCAGAGAACTTATTTCTGCATAGCTAACACCCAGTACAGCTAGAATATCATGATCGGATTTTAGGTAATTAGCTAGTTTCTCTTTCTCAAATCCAGGCCCAGCTATTATGATCTTTTTAGACGTTAGAGATTTGGCTATTTCTGAATATATTCTATCTCGATTCTCTTCAGACATCTTACTATATGGCAGATCTCGCTCTAAGATTATCTCCATACCTATGGGATACAGGTTTAGGATTTTTAGATTTCTCTCATCTATCAGAACTACATTAGCTATCAATTCTCTAGAGTTCTTTAGTGCATCATTTAGTAATTCCCTTTCATATTCACTCCAGTCTTTGTATACATATAATTCTGAGTCTTTGCGTATATCAAAACTATGATACCTACCTAGCTGAACGTATTCACTTGGTGAACCATCTATAATCTTACCAGTTAATCTTACGCTATGAATATCTTTCATGTATTTTACTCTCTCTACTTCTAGCTTTATCCTAACTGGTTTTTTCTGATCCATCCCTTCTACTGATCTTAAACTAGTAGACTCTACGACATCTCCAGGTCCTATGAGATTCCATATATACCAAAGATCATTTGCAGTATCTATTCTGATGTATGTTCTATCCTTATCGATCTTAAAATACATATCTATCTCCTTCCTTTGCCGTATAGAATTTTATGTCAGGATAGCTAGATATTAATTCTGACATTAACATATCTAATCTCTTCAGAAGATATATAGAATAATGAGAGATAATAACATGTTTTGGTGTAATCATGTCTATGAATTTTTTCAGGTCTTGTAATGACATGTGTTTTATACTGGTAGGTTCTATCACTGCGATATTTGCAATCAGAATATCTGCCTGTACGTTCAGTAATCTATTGTGAAATTTGCCGTCTGAGGTATAATATACTCCTAAATCCTCAAGATATATCCCAAATCCATCTATACCATGATCTATTGGAAACGTGTTTTTGAAATTCTTATAATTGATGTAATTTATGAATTTCTTATGATATTGGTCTATATACCTATACACATCATCAGTTGATATTAAATCTACTTTACGTTCCAAATTGGTAGAATATTCTATAGTTGCTAATAAGTCCCCATAATGATCTAAATGGAAATGACTACATATTATCTTATCTATCTGTAAATCTGGATGCTGTCGATTTATTTTCAGCACTGCTCCAGGACCTGGATCTATATAGTAGGTTACCGAATCATCTCTTATATAAAATCCACCTGTACCAAAACCTGTAGGTTGCTTTATAAGTAGATCTCTTGTACCTCCAGGTCCAACAATACCTATTTCCATAAACATCACCAATTATAAATGAAATGTTATATTATTAAATGATGATAGTTGATCCTTGGAGAGTAGAAGGGGATATAGATTACGATAGACTGATAGAGGAATTTGGTACTAAGAGGTTGGATGTGAGTATATTCAATACTCCTCCGGAGAATCTTCCGGTTATGTTAAGAAGAGGGTTCTTTTTCTCACATAGAGATTTAGATGTAGCGCTAAGAGACGGATTTTTTATATATACTGGTAGAGGACCTAGTGGTAAGATGCATATAGGCCATCTCCCACCATTTTTACTAGCCAAGTGGTTACAGGATAGATATGGGGCTAATCTATACATCATGATAAGTGATGATGAGAAATTTGTATATAATAGAGAAATTGGATGGAAAGAGATTGATAGATATGCTATTCAGAACATTCAAGATATAGCATCTATCGGATTTGATCCAGATAGAACATTTATATTTAGAGATACTGAATACATACGGAATATGTATAGATTAAGTCTGGAGATAGCTAGGAAGATAAACCTATCAACAGCAAAAGCGGTATTTGGATTTACAGGAGAGAGTAATCTTGGACTGATATTCTATACAGCACTCCAAACAGTTCCAACTATGTTTGAGAAGAATGTGCCTCTGATTCCTGCTGGTATAGACCAGGATCCTTATTGGAGAGTACAGAGAGATATCGCAGAATCATTAGGATACAGAAAGGTTTCAGCTATACACAACAGGTTTTTCCCTTCTCTAATGGGTCCAGGGTCTAAAATGAGCTCTTCAAAGCCCGAAACAGTTATCTTCCTAGATGAGACTAAAGAATCTCTGAGAAAGAAGATATACAGGGCATTTTCAGGTGGTCAACCTACAGTAGAATTACATAGAAAATTAGGAGGAAATCCTGATATAGATGTGTCCTTTCAGCTACTATATTATATGTTTGAGGATGATGATAATACGATTAGAGAGATATATGATAGGTACAGATCTGGGGAAATGTTGACTGGAGAATTGAAAGACTATACTATTGAGAGAATATGGGAATTTTTAGAGAGATTACAGAGAAATAGAAGATCAGTTAATATTGATAAGTATATGTATGATGGGAAATTGGCAAGTGAGATGTGGAATAGATATTTTTAAAATCAATTTTTATTAAATAAACTACAT
The DNA here is from genome assembly GCA_030550115.1 of Microcaldota archaeon. Classification (GTDB taxonomy): domain Archaea; phylum Micrarchaeota; class Micrarchaeia; order Anstonellales; family J096; genus JAADEL01. The sequence goes on along the minus strand of JAUQPY010000013.1, from coordinate 11,304 downwards.
GATTGAGGAGCTACTAGGGGTGAATTTATATAATCAGAGAGCTGAGATTATTAACATGGAACAGTATGCAAAATCCACTAATCTATTGATATTTGTATATCCCAATAATAGAAACCCTGAATTCTTGGGCATGCTAGGGATATTAAACAGATATATAGGAGATAAGATAGCTATTAATACAGATAGTGTTGATGAGAATCTCAATGTAGCAGCTCAGCTAAAAATCGAATTTGACATCCTTTCAGATCCCTCTAGAATAGTTATACGTAGATTGGGGGCTATAGCCATTACAAGAGTTGGGGGTGAGGATAGGGAGGTATTTATACCTACTGCATACGTATTCATAGATGGAAGATTAGAGAAGAAAGCTAGTGTTTACAAACAGGATGAATTCATGGAGTTTCTGAATAGTATAGAATATCTCCGGAAATAGAAACTCTAGCCGATACTCTCAACTTATCCAACTCTAGATTCACTAACCACTGATTGTTATCAAAGATTAATTCTTTCCTTAGTATCTGATAGTCTCTTAGATGTGGTTTTTTTATTCCCAGATTGTAAATAACCTCTTCAGGGTATATCAACCTACAGTTATTATTTTTGCTACAATCAGCTAGAGTTATGATGTATGGATCTATCTCCGCAAATTTATAATCTGGATATATATAATCTACATGATATCTCTTGGGATAGAAACTGGTATCATTAAATACAAGCGCAAAACTAACTTTGATGCTATCATTGGATTCAATAGTGCTTAACAATTCAATTCTGCTAGCATCGTTGTACTTGTCCTGGAGATAGCTATAAATCGTGTTTATATATTTCTCTAATTCAACATAGTTTTTAGCGTAGTATTGATTGTATTCATATACCATTCTAATAGATAAGATCGTTATAATTATCAATGTTATTAGAATTAGATCAATAGATTTCATGATATTGGTGTACCCTCAGGAATATCTCTATCAACAGTAATCAGAGATAGTTCCTTACCATCATATGCCGCTAATAGCATCCCATTACTCTGATATCCGGCTATTGTTTTTGGTTCTAGATTTTTTATGATAATTATCTTCTTACCTATTAGTTCCTCTGGTTTGTAGTATTGTTTTATACCAGAAACTATGTATCTCTGTTCATTACCTAGAGACAATTTTATTCTATATAGTTTATCTCTCTCAGGTATGTTCTCAACTTCAAGTATCTTTGCCACAACCAATTCTACCTTTTTAAAATCGTCTAAATTTATCATGTGTTGTATTAAGATTTTAGGTTTTTAATTCTTTCTCTTAGCTCAGATTTTATAAAGCTCTTCAGCTGCTCAGGTGCATATATATGAACATATACATCTCCATTTTTGTTCTGTTCTATATAATTAAATACTATGTTTATAATTTCTCTATAATATCTCCTACTAATCGGATCTAGATATGTGATTGGGTGACTAATTGGATATATTATCTTCTGCATGGGTCTGAAGGCCATCATATTCATACCAATATAGAATCCTATACCAACTAATGTTTGATCAGCACCTAAAAATCCTCCTAATATGGCACTATATCCCAATCCAGATCCAAATAAACTGATCAGATTGCCTATTATCCTATTTTTTTCCACATCAGCAACAACTCTTATATATCGTCTCTTTTCCCTTCTCTCTCTGGTTTTCAGGCGTTCTCTCCTTGTATCATGTCCAACATCTATTTTATCTAATAGCATTGAATATTTATCTGAAATGCAATCCAAGATGTGTATTATAGGTTCATTAGGCCTAATTCTAATTATATAGGGTTTAGATACATTTTCCTGCTTTATTCCATATTCTTGTATTATATATTTATCAGTTACATCAGACCTCTCGATCCATTTATCTCTATCAGGTTCTCTATCTTTAAGAAGATCATATGTTGCTTCTGTATAGTGTGCAGCACTCTTGTATCTTAGAAAATAATCTGGATCTACATGATCAACAAAAAATATCAACCTACTCTTTTTCAATCCATGGTCTTTTGATCTGTTTATAAAATACGTATTCTCTCTTAACTTCTCATAGTCATAAATATAAAGTATAATATATCTTCTCCTAACTTCATCATACATCGTAGTTTCAATCATTCTAGAGTTCGAATAACTTTTTTCTAATCTGTAAACCATATATTTTTATTAATAAAAGTGTTTAAAAATTATAATTGAATTGCATTTATCATTCCATCCTGATTCGGTCTGGACGTTACTCTGGCCTTTCCATATCCTTTAACCTCTATTATAGTACCTTTGGTTATTATGTTTGATCTGGTTTCATTAGGAGTATTAGATTCTAAAACCTTAACAATCTCTGTTCTAACAACCTTCCCATCCTTAGTAGCCAAATTCACATACAGTGCTCTCTTGAGTTTGACCTTAGTTCCACCACCTTTGGTTCTAACTATCTTTCTCTCCTCCTTTGTATCCAATTTGGTAAGTATTCTATCCCTACCAAAATGAGCTTTAATTTTGTCTCTATTCTTTACTTTCTTAGCACCGGTTCCAGAATATACCGTTCCTGATCTCCTTTCATGATACATGGTTTTTTAAATGCAGCTTAATATTTAAATATTTATTTCTAATCAGATATGCATCAATCCTTTTTAACTCTGGATAGCTCTGTTCTATGAGATTTGATATATTTTGCTTCATTCTATTATCAACTAATATCATCAGTGATTCTCTCCCAGCCCCATGCAGTCTCTGCGCTATTATACCCTTCTCCCTAGACAGTTCTTTCATAATCATCGTTATCTCTTCTGGTTCATATTCCTGTTCTAAATCCATATGTTTCCATATTCTTATTAATCTATCTCTGATCATTTCAGTAATCTTACCAACTTCACTCCATTTACCCTTCATGAATGCATCTATTCCTCTGTCCTCTAGCTTAAAATATTCTCTAGCCAGATCCTTGATATCTCCTCTTTTATAGACTCTCTTGAACTCTCTAACAGCTATATTCGTATCCAAGCTATAACCAGTATCGTATACCAACATATCGATATCGTTTGGTATTTTCACTGGTACTATCTCTATCCTTAGAGATTTGTTGATAGTTTTCAGATCTAAATCTATATTTTGAGATTTTTGGTATATTATTGATGAATTATATGTAGCTGTGGCAAAATCAAATCCTACAGGAGTTTTACCAGCTAATCTATAGGCGATCAGGGCTAATCTGAATACTAGATCTGGATCAGATTTCAACCCATTCCCCTCTAATACAGCTTTAATCGTGCTAACCATACTAGCACTTGAGGAACCTAGACCTGTTTTACTATCAGGAGTTCCAAAGATCGGAGATGATAACAGCTCTATCTCCAGAGGATTAACATATTTCCTCTTGGATTTAAGGTATTTTATGGCGACTGCCATTGCTACTGAAGCTAGATTTTTAGATCTGATGTTTGGAGATTCATAAAGATTGTATAGTTTACTTATAATTCTATCCTGATTAGAAATTGTGTAGTTTGCTCCTATTCCCATGTTTTTCCTATCCACTACTGCAGCAACCAGAGCTCTTGATTGTAGGTATTTGCCATTTACCAGTATTTTATTCATCAATAGATTATAACCACCAAATATTAGTATCTTGCCAGCTGAGTTTATCATGTATAAAAACTACTGATAAGCTATTTAATATTAATCTACAGAATTTCACTAATTTAATTTAAGCCTATTTATTCTATTTGAATATGATTGTAATAAGTTGTCAGATGGGTCTCTTAGCTCTAGATATTCCGATATTCTACTTATCAGTTCTCTGACTAAATTATCACTGGCCACTATTTCCTGTATTCTCACAAGATCATTTGCTAAGTAGGATTCTAATAAGTCTCTGAAATTCTTACTCAAACCTATTTGCTCAGAGGCATTCTGAAGTGCTATTATGATAAAAATTGATCTTAATACATTTTTACTATCCTCCATGTTTTTAAATCTATTAACTTTCTCGTTCAGATTTGGAATTTGAATATGTATATTGGATGCAAAGTCTGATATTTTTATGTCCCAAAATCCATGACGAGCGATCTGATCCCATAGGAACAATGCACCAATATCAGAGGACTCTGTGAATATCTTGAACAAATTATTTCTTTTCACAGTGATCAGAAAGGGGAAATCAGATACATCATTCAGATATAATATCGTATGATCGTATCCACTTAGCAACTTGGTGAATCTCTCCATTGTCCACGTATATATGGGTAGGATCATTGTATTTGGTAGAGTACTGATACTATATTTTTCATTGCCAATTCTACTCAATCTATTACTATGAACAATCTCATTCACTCCTCTTTGATTTTTAGTTCTAAACTTTGCATTATTAGATAATACAAAGAAAACATTATTAGATTCTGGGATTATGTAATTCGGATCTGTGAAAATGAAACCACTCAAACTTTTCAGAACCTTCTGTTCATTTACATACACCTCCAACAATCCCTCTGTATTGGTAGTGATTAATTTTATATATCCTGCTCCAGACTCCAATTTCATGGGAATTCCCCTGGATTAGCTAAGTATATTTCAACATAATGATCTATCTGGCGTGCAAACTCTATATCATATTCCTTACCTATAGCTCTTATCAAATCTCTTATTGGGGAGAGACGTGCTGAAAAAGTTACGAGAGTAGGTATAATTAGATCAGAGAAAGCATAACCGGGGTAAGCTCTCTTATTATTCTTAATCAGATCATCAGCCACTCTGATTAATGTATATAGTGATGCAAACAGTTCATTTGGCCCATTCCATGGATGACCCATTGTAAAATCAGTTTCCCTGAAAAAACATCCCTCTCTTAACATATTAAATATTTTCTTAGAATTATTATGCAATGAGATGAACATATAAGCATTTTTTATAATAGGTTCTAAATTTTGAGTATCTAGTTGATGCGCCAATTCATGATGTGTATGTAAGATTAAACTCATGGGTACCTTTGGAGAGGATCTGAGCCATATAATATTGATAATATTAAAACCGTTTAAACAATACTCAACAGCCAATCCCTCATGATCAGAATCAATGTAAATACTTAAATAGGATTTGATCCGATTAGTTGTATATAGAATTTCAATCACCTTTTTTAACTGCCACTCTTCAACATTTTCCCCAGCAACTATCGTCCAACGTTCTCCTTTTATAATTTTCTTTTTTAGGTTTTTGGTATCATACTCATAAGTAACACCGTTCTGTTCAATCTTTAAATAGTCGGTAAGGAAGAAAAATCCATTAGGCACGGGATGTACTAATTTTGATTCGATTTTTAAATCTCTTCTGGAATCATATCTTACTAATACCATATCTCCATGAGATTTGAATAAAATATTTCTATCACTTCTATCCATCCTAACTCTAATTCCTCCAACATTAACCTTAACTTCCATATGTTTATTCTTTAAAAAATATTTAAAAATGTTTAAACCACAACCTTTGCAATCAAATATCTAATACCTAACCAATTCTTGCTCTTAATCTTTTTCAAATCCTCCACTAATTCACTCATCCCGTACAATTCCCAAATTCCAATCATCAATCTTTCGAATTCCCAATTGAAAACATCATTTAATAATACCATATTCCTTAGAAATCTCTTACGAATTTTGGTATCTGAAGTAGCTAGATCAGAAATAGTAAAAAATGAGCAGAACAACTCCTCACAACTACTCCATGGATGTCCTAGATATCGATGATTAATATAATATTCTTCTGTTAATAATCTGAACGCAGATTTTCGCGAATCTATTCTCTCGTACATATCACAGAATGCTCCTCTGAGACTTCTCTCCCCTATCTTTATCCTACCATCAATATCCCACAAGATATGGGCAAATTCATGATTCTGAATCAGTCTCAATAATCTCTCATCTGGAGCTCGGATTGTAACTATATATATTTCCTCCTCTTGAGATATTCTGATTACGCTACCACTTGGGAGGGTATCTCTAGCTACATCTACAACTACTCTGTAGCCTACTTTACTATTCAATCTCCTGTTCACGTATTCTACTGCCCTTACCATATCTGTCACCAATATAATCTATAAAATCTAGTATTTCAGGGAAGTCAATAGCATCCGTCTTGATCTTAATTAGATCGTGGATTCTTCTGAACTCCTCTGCTACCATAACGTTTGAGAATATCGACGCAGCCAACTCAATCTCCCCTTCATGCGGATGATCCTCTATCCCTGTGTAATATCTACTTGAAAATCTATTTACATCAATTCTATGGTATATTCTCCCCATATCTCTTACTGACATCTGTAGATAGGGATCTTTAGGATATATTATATGGAACAGTTCATGAAACACAATGCTCATAAGTTGTAGATATGTTATTCTATCAAAATTCTCTATAACTATTCCTGGAAGTATCTTGAATTCAGATAAGAGTTCTTCAGAGAAACCATATGCATTTCTCAGTCTAAAAGGGCTTCTCAGAAAAAGAATTCTGAAGGGAACAGTTCTCCTCATGATTCGACTTAGTCGAGTCTCTAACTCTTCATCTCGTATTAATCTATATGAATTAATATCTTTTCTATAATCTAAACTATATATAATTCCATTATCATCATATCCAGAGCTAATAACATAGATAGTTGCTCTACTAGCTATAAAAGTTCGAATATCACTAACCTTCCTATCGATAGCACGTATAGGATTGGGATTTATCCCATATAAATCTAGATAAATCTCCAATTCTGTATTTGCAATTTTATCAATTAATTTCAGGTATCTTTTGGATCTATACTTACTTAGTATCTCTCTAATAATTATATCTGATGCTAGTGAATAGTAGTTATAATACAGAAAAGGTATGTATACTTTTGGTGAGATATCTAGAATATCACTAGCAGTTTTTAGCTCCCGATTTGATTTCCAGAACTCATCTATCCTACTCTGAGATATAATTCGCTTAGGATGAATAGGTAGATCTAGCTGAACTCTATAATTCATCGCAATCAAATATATAGCAGAATGTTTCAACTCTGTGTTTAAGCTTCAGCTGTAGTAAAATTCTGTAATAATCCACATATCTGCTATCATATTTATGAAGAATATACTTTATGCTATCAATTATCTGAATAGATATGTTTGAATCTGGAATTATCCAAGGTAGTGATAAGACGGATAATAGACTTGATCGCATATCGATATCCTCAATATCTAGATAGAATTTAAGACTCATCAATTTTCTTTCCTTATCATTTAACTTATGAATTTCTATATCCTTGTAGTTTCTAAAAGCTATCCTAAGAATAGCTCCTATCAGCTGTTCTTTAGAATTATATTTATCGAATACAATAGCTGTTCTAGGATTCTTACATATATACTTATCCCTTTGAGGCTCATCAGTTTTAGCTATTATTATCTTCTGGAGTATACCCATCTGTAGAATTCTATCTACATAGGAATCTCTGTAAGGTTTAGATTCATTTTGGGTTAGATATATAACACTGTTCTGATCAAGAAGTTTTCTAATATCCTCTATTCCCAAACTATGTATTTGTATAGTCATGTTACTTATGTAAGAAATTGTTTTTAAATGGAATACTCCGGTCTTTTCAGATAGGTGGGTAGTGCAGCTCCTTCAACAACCATTTTTGAGGTGATCTATCCGCAGGTTCCCCTACGGATACCTTGTTACGACTTAGCCCCCCTCACCCAGCCAGGGTTCGAATCTTTCGACCCTCACCCCAGCCGAGCTTGGCTGACTTGACGGGCGGTGTGTGCAAGGAGCAGGGACATATTCACCGCGGGATGATGACCCGCGATTACTAGGGATTCCAGCTTCACGAGGGCGAGTTGCAGCCCTCGATCCGAACTGAGGGTAGATTTAAGGATTGGCTCCCTCTTACGAGGTGGCATCCCGTTGTTCTACCCATTGTATGCCGCGTGTAGCCCCGGAGATTCGGGCCATACGGACCTACCGTCGCCCACTCCTTCCTCCCACTTAAAACGCGGGCAGTCTCCTTAGTGTGCTTCCTATCCGGAGATAGGAGTGGCAACTAAGGATGTGGGTCTCGCTCGTTGCCGGACTTAACCGGACAGTTCACACCACGAGCTGACGATGGCCATGCAACACCTCTCAGCTAGTCTGTCGTGGTCTTCAGCCACAACTTCATCCCGCTGTCTCTCCGGGTGAGTTTCTCGGCGTTGTATCCGATTAAACCGTAGCATCCACCCCTTGTGGTACTCCCCCGCCAATTCCTTTAAGTTTTAGCCTTGCGGCCGTACTCCCCAGGCGGCCCACTTAACGCTTTCGCTTACCCCCTACCACTGCACAGAGCAGCAGTAAGGAGCAGTGGGCATCATTTACAGCTAGGACTACAGGGGTATCTAATCCCTTTTGCTCCCCTAGCCTTCGCCCCTCACCGTCGGACGCGTTTTGGAGGAGCGCCTTCGCCACTGGTGGTCCGTTCAGGTTCAACGCATTTTACCGCTAGCCTGAACGTACCCTCCTCCTCCCCCGCTCCCTAGTCTAGTAGTATACACTGCACGTGTTGGAGTTGAGCCCCAACATTTCACAGTGCACACACTAAACCGGCTACGGGCGCTTTAAGCCCAATAATCGTGAGCACCACTTGAGGCGCCGGTGTTACCGCGGCGGCTGCCACCGGTCTTGCCCACACCCTTATTCCCCAAGCTTTTTACACTTGGGAAAAGATATAGGCTTAAGACCCATATCACTCGGAGTCCCCCTGTCACGCTTTCGCGCATTGCAGAGGTTTCGCGGCTGCTGCACCCCGTAGGGCTAGGGCCCTTGTCTCAGTGCCCTTCTGGGGGCTCCCACTTTCATGGCCCCTAGGGATCATAGGCTTGGTGAGCCGTTACCTCACCAACTACCATAATCCCACACAGACCTATCCTAAGGCTACTATGGGCTATTCCCCATAGTACTTTCGGAGAGAGAACATTCCAGTATCTCTCTCCTATTCTGGTTTATCCTCAGTTTCCCGAGGTTATCCAGATCCTTAGGGTAAGTTGTCCATGCGTTACTCAGCCGTTCGCCATCCTACCAAAGGGTAGGATCAGACTTGCATGCCTTAGTCGGACTCCGATAGCAGTGCTCTCCAGCAGGATCAACTGGAATCACGATCAGGAGTACGAGGAATTGGCTTGCACTACCCACTCTATCCTACTCCAACCGGAGTATTCACATTTATTTAATAGTAACGAAACCTTTTTAAAGTTTACTAATTTATCCCTAGAATACTAAAGATTTAAAAACAAATAATTCTATATTTATTTAGCAAGGTGAAAATACAATGGGTGAAAAAGTAGGGAAAGAGTTAGTAAAGAGAGAGAAGGGATATCTGTATTATGTAGGTAAGGACGGAAGAGTTTATAGAGTACCTAGCAGAGCTATGAGAAACAAAGTTAAGAACACCAAGCCAGAACCAGTAACAAAAGAAGTTATAAAGAGAGAAAGCGGGTATCTCTACTATCTGGGTAAATCTGGTTACGTAGAAAGATCCAAGATGAAGAGGAGAAAGTAATTCCTTTCTTTTTATTTTTCCTCCTCTGTATATGACTCAATTTTCCATATCAAATTCTCTAAATCCTCAAAATATCGATTTAAAAGAGGAGCTGGGTAAATTGGGATTTAATGATAAGGAGATTGATATATTGCTATCTAGAAAGACTATGAAATATAAGTTTCTGTCTGATAGTGAATTTCTGGATGTAGTAAAATCAACTCTGGACTATATTGATCCAAAGAATAACCTATCTGGATTTTTAAAATTACTTGATATAAATGCAAATAAGCTCCTTAGAAACAAATTCTCAACTATGAATCAGCAGAGTGAAATATATATTGTTAACAGCATGTTAGAATTTGGAATTGAATATTCTGATGCAAAAAGAATTCTAAAGTTATATAAATCCCAAGTCCAATTAGCTACTCCGTATGATTTTGTAGATGTGGCTAGAAAAATATATCGCCCAAATATGGATATTGATATTTTTATAAATAAACTGTTTAGAGCTTTAGGTGAAATCAGATTTATCAAAGATGAATTTACTAGAAAAGAGATCTTATTTAAATATCTGACCCCACCTTATGTGATAGATCAAGAAGATTTTGATATTGGTATTGGTATAGCTGTTGGTAAGATCATCATTGATAATAAGGAGCTCTATACGAAGATAAGAGAAATGGTATCAGATAGAGCTAGAGATGTTGATCTAAAAGATTTATATGCAGTAATGATAGATGATAGATTTGTAGAGTCATATTCAAGGGTAAAGGAAGTTCTTGATTATGGGGTTGGGGTAGTAGATCTGATAGCATCTATTCTATATGTAGTTGCTGGAGGTAGATTCAGATCAGTTAAGAACCTATCTTAAATAACGGGCCCGAGGGGATTCGAACCCCTGACCTATGGGTTAAAAGCCCACCGCTCTACCAGGCTGAGCTACGGGCCCTGTTTGTTATTTATAATGTAAAGCTTTAAATGCGTTCGGTTCTATCTTTTAATACTATCCAGAATCCTTGTACAGATACATCTTCAGTAGGAATGTTGATAATGATCTGTCCATTTTCATCAGATCTGTATATTTGATCAAATATTCTTACACTCACATTTCTAACAGGTCTATTAGTTATACTCCTAAATGTAATGATTGTTCTATCATTTAGCGTTATCACTCTCATTTTCAATACTCTTAGATATGCTAATAAAGATAGTAAAGATAATATAAATATGATAGGGAATTGTTGAGGTAGAATTATATTAAGAATCTGATATATGAAATTTCCCCTGGTTCTCTCATCTTCTGTAGTGGGTGTTGCTAATTCAGGCTGGTCTTCCTGTTCTATCTGTTGTACTGGTTCAGATTCCCTAACCTCCTCAACAACTATAGGTTGAACATCTGTAGAATCTAATACAATTTCTCTCTGTTCTAGCTGTTCTGAGATATCTCTTATATCTAAGGGCTCTCTTTGCTCCTCTTGATCAGATCTACTTATAGAACTCGATCTAGCTGAAGCCGAATCGCTATCTTGCTGATGCTCTTCCTGTATTATAGGTTGTTGTTCCTGTTGATCCTCTGGTGGGATCTGTTCTTCTCCGCCTGATCTTCTTATGGAGAATAGAACAGTTTCAGATACATTATTGATCCCATCAGTGCAACTGATAATTAGTTCATATGATCCTCTACTGAACTCCAGATTTATAGAGTATGTTGATCCATTCTGTAGCTGTACTGTATTATTATATGTATTTGGCCCTGTGAATAGGTATGAACATGTTAA
>JAUQPY010000004.1 GCA_030550115.1 Microcaldota archaeon | reverse complement strand
ACCACCTTAGTATCTGACGAACCATTAACTTCTCGGGTTATACCATTAGCATTCACAGTTCCATTTACAAACCATTCTATCCTATCTATATTTCTTGCCAAGTCAGAAGGGATCTCTACAGTTCCTCTATAATATAGATTATTTCCATTCTGCCTAAACTCAGTTTGTACTATATTTTCACGTAGATACTTCTCCAATTCCTCTCTGGATTCAAAACTCATAACTCTGGTTTCAGGTTCCTCCCCATTTACCTTAGTACCTGGTGTTAGAATAAGATAAAATCTACCATCTTTCCCTTCAGCAACACCATATACCCCTAGATTTTGACCTAAGTTTACAGATCCAGTACTATATAATCTGTACTCTACATTTACATCTACCCTACCACTCCTACCCTCTTCAATTCTCACTGATGGAGTTGCATTAACTCTAGTCTGATCATCTAACACATTGATCCTACCAGAGTAACTTGACAACATTCTATTTTCTCTATATGCATCAACTCTTAATAGGACTGGTCCAGATTGATCTGATGTCACCTCAAAGTAATAATTACCATTCTCATCTTTCTTTAATCTTTCCTTGGGTATCTCAAATACATTTCTACCAACTGTTATTCTTAAATGTGATGCATCCTCTACAGCATTCCCCTCAACATATACTCGAATAGATTGATTTCTGAATACCCATTCAGGATGTTGAACTGTTAGATTATATTCTGTACGTTCTTTTGGTTCTGGTTGCTGTCTAGGTGTTGTCTGTTTGCTGATATTAGGAGGAAGTGGGAAAAAATCTGCAAATAGTGCTAAAGTGCGTGGCAATCCAAACTCATTATTTCCTGTTTCTAATACAAATACCTTTGCTATATCACACCCCCAAATACCTGGGTTATATTGCCTTAACCATCTACTTATGGGATTTCCGGCAATATCTTTAGCGGTATTTATTATTGAATTTGGATTCTTCAGAGATTCTTCCAAATCCATCCAAACAGGACTAAACCTATTCAGATGATCAGATGGATCTCTAATCCTATACCAAGTTTTATAACCATCGGCAGTTCTTACTGTTAGTAATTCTATAGTTTGAATTCTCCCATCACGATCCTTCACATCAACAACCTGAACTAATACCTTACCATGATATACGGTTTCATCTTTTGGATTACTACTCAATCTTTCAACTCTAACACCGGTTCTTCTATCACTTCCTCTTACAAGATCTCCTGAATATATATAGTAAATTTCATCTACTCCTTGAGCTTTGAGTTGAGCATATCTCTTACCTAATCCGCTCTTATCTTTAACCTCTTCCATAACTAAATTTCCATTCCTATCTCGATACACTATTATTCCTTCAGTGGTTATATATCTTTTAGTACCATTTTGATCTATATAATAATATCCACTATTATCCTGTCTTATTTGTAGATTTGTACCAAACAAATTCACCTGTCCATTTCCAGCTATAAACTTTTGTAAATTACCAAACACACCTAAGGTTAATGAGTTAAGTTCTTTACTAAATTCATGCCTATTCTGTTCTATTATACCTACAAAATTAGCTACTACTCTCCCTAATGGAACCCCATAACGATCAGCTATAGCTCTGAGCGCTAGAGATAGATTCGTAAGCTCAGATTGATTAAGATTTATCCCTAAATTCTTTAACTCTTCCTCTAGAACCTGTTGGAAATTATCAGAATTAACGTTTGGTTTTTCTCCTAATTTTCCATAAACTAGATAGTTAATAAGAGGGTTATTGCCTCTACCTCCTGTTAACCCTACTATAATTCTCCCAGATGGTATATCAAACTTATGTTCTGTTCTATTACCATCTATATTCACAGATCCTACTTCTCCTGTGGAAATAGTTTGTACTGCCATGGTATTAATTTATCAAAACAGTTTAAAAAGCTTAATGTTATAATAAGTGTTAGAGAAATAGATAATTTTAAATAATCTAATGCCTATTAATAGAAACAATGATTGGTGCTATATTCACATATGATCTGGCTATAGCTGCTATAATGATAGTTCTAATAGCTATATTAGTCTTCTCAAATTTCACATCAGATTCATACTCAAATGATCTACTTGTTATGCACGATCTAGCTAAAGATATTGCTAGATTATATTCTCAGACAGGTAGATGTCCTGATAACATAATTCCTAATATATACTCTTATAGAATATATTTGAATAGCGATCAGAAATGTGGTAGAGGAGATTTAGGGGACGTAGCTATCTCTATATCCATCCCTATAGCTGAGCAGAGAAAGGAAATGGTGTCTGAAGAATCCCCATATTTCTACAAGACTTGCCAAAACAGAGATAGGAACGGTAATCCTATTTATAGATGTTCTGTATACTCTGATACTAGTCTGAATGATCTATTAAATAATTACAGGGATTATATGGATATTGGTTATGTAAGAGTGGTGATTAGTCGATGAGAGGTTATATTTACACAATGCTAGCATTTCTGATACTAGTGTTTGTAGTAGTATTGATATACATAAACGCTGAGATGAATCGAACATCTGGAGAATTCTATAGTGAACTATTCAGATCTGAAGCTATGGTATTTACTATAGAATCACTTAATGAGGAATTTATAGATAAACTATTCAGAATCTCTGTCCGATATAATTTATTATTACTCACCAATCATACTATCAGACATCCTATAAGAAGTAATATTGATTTTAGTAATGTTATGTATGATTTAGTAGTGAATGGAACTGTGAGCTCTACATCTTTCAATCCTAGTGCAGGATTGGTTTCTCCTGTTAATATTATTGCAACTCTGGAAGCTCTAAAGAGGGAGGCTGAGATCAGGGGAATTAACATAAAATACAGTGCCATCAACTTCTCCATAGATCAGACTGATTATAATAAGCTAAAATATAACTATACTATATTAATAGAGATAAATGATATTTACAATAAAACTGGTAAGATTTTGAACATATCTAGAACAGATGTGGATTTTGAGATAGATGGTATGCCTGATCCCCTGTTCTTGAGATATGCTAATATTTTGAATGTAGATCTAAGAGGTAACTACCCAGCTATATATGTAAAGGATAATCCAAGTATTCAATCAGAATCCGGAATTATGGGACAAGGTTGGGTATATGGTAGGGTTTATACTGATATAAATCAGATCAGTGATCACAATGAACCAAATATCATAATTGGAAGATGGGCATATGTATCGCAGTTCAAAGATCATCCAATGATAGATGGTATTATTATAACAGATTTCACATACAGAACCACTAAGAACTGCATCTATTCAGATCCTCCTGGAGGGAGATTACCAAATGGAGATGATACTGAATTAGATATATTCAATGATATCGTTCACGAAGAGGTACCTATATATGATCATGATGAGAATGGAAATCCTATTATCATTGGGTATATATGTGAGAGAAAACCAAGCAGATATCCTACATCTAAGAATTGGATAGCTGTCTCTAGATCCAATGTAGATTTAGATGATAATGATTATAACAATAAGACTATCCTGATCCTAACGAATAATCTTGAAGGAACTGAGGATAAATACGCTGGACCTATTAAATTATATAGGATTGAGGATCTTCGGGATTTTGTGAATTGCGGGTATTACTTTAAGCTACCTAACAATGCCCCTTCATACATCCAGAGATTTTATGAGAATGCAGCTATGTTAAAATCACCGTATGGGATAGATGTGTTGTTAATAGAGGACGATTTTCTAAGAGCAGGAGTATCGTCAATGCTGACAGAGCGATATAATGGAATTGCTACGTATAATATGATCCGTGGTTTAGCAGGGTGTAAAATGAGATGTGATCAAACCAATGCTACAAAAATCTCTACCGGATTGGCAAATGTTTTAGGAATCTCTGAAATACTAACTACTAGGGTGAGATAGTTGAGAGCACAGGTGAGTGTAGAATTACTATTGTTGATCGGAATCATAGCAATTGTTTCTATAGGAATGTTTGCATCATTTCTAGTATTTAAAAACGATATTGATCCTGAAACAGCATCAGCTTCTATATATCAATTCTATCAGAAGATCTATGAACATAAGAGATTATCATTACACAGCTGCGGTAATTACAAATATAATTTTAACTATAGCTTTGCAGTTCCTATCTCTATAGAGCATAATTCAAATTACATCTCTAGTGATATAGGACAGGTGTATTTTAATGGCGTCAGATTTCTAACTGGAAACCGAATAATAAATTCTAGCAAGCTGAATTTTAATATTACGTGTATAAATTATGAATTGCAGGTGATAGTTGAATGAGAGGACAAACCTCAGTAGAATACATATATTACTATATTATTCTATTGATATTTATTTCTATAGTTATATATGGATTGTTCAGCTATTATCAGATTCAAGTTCAAGAGAACAATCGATACAATCTATATATATTGGAACAATATATTAAGAGTGTATTCGTATCTGCTAGTAGATTAGGACCTGGAGGATATGTAGAATTGGATCTACCAAGCATTATAAATTTTGATTCTTACCAAATAAACCTCATCAGAGATAATACTGATTATACATCGGCTAGGATATATTTGAATCTAAACAAATCTAACTATACATATTCTTTTAATGTACAGACTGAATACGTATTCGATCAAAAGAATTTCAATTTCAGTTCTGGGAAGAAATATATAGTTAGAATTACTTATGATAATAAGACCATGATTCAAGAGAGGTGAGATAATGAGAGGACAAATACTAAGTATGGATCTTATTCTTTCGATATTTGGTATTATTATGATAGTTGCGTTTATATATTTTATATTATCCTCTAGTGATATCAGTCCTGTAAGAGAACAGCAATTATTCCTAATGAGAGCTCATGAAGTGTCTAGACTGTTATTCTCATCAGATCCGATTGTTGGTATTCTGGATCAACAGGGATACTTGAGAACAGATGATATAAGTGTTATTTCGAGTAAAGTCGGAATACTTGAGGGGAGATATAGATTGAATTTAACAATTAACCTGGTTCCTTCTACAGGTGTTTCTACTAGCACAATAGGTTCATGCCCACCTGATTCAACTAGAAGAATATCTTTTCAAAGATATATTATGAATCGATCAGGGCAGCAACTCTATAATATCTCTTTAGTCATATGCGATTGATTTTTCCTCTCGGTAGAAACACAACTAGGATCAATTACATTAAGTCCTGTAATTTTTTCAGGTTGCATATTCCTATAGAATTCATCATTTACAAATTTTGCATTTACTATTTTCAAATATTTAATAATTTCCTCCGTGATCTTAATGGTTTGTTCTAGCTTGAATACGACCCCCTCCATTTTCCTACTTTGCATCTTCTGATCTGCAAATCTAGATGGTGAATCCGCTATTTTTATAGGATCTTCTCTCCAATTGAATACTCCTCTCTCTAGTTCAGGTACATGGAAGATTTGATATTTTAAAGCTGGATCTATTTTAACTAGATCTTCAAACACAGCAATTCTATCATCTCTACCTAATATCAGCTTCTCTTCAATATCATAGATATCAAATAGAGCATATCTAGCCGGGATTCTATAAGGAATGGTTCGTCTATGGTATAGATCTTCTAAATAAAGAATCCATCTACCTACAGGTCTATAAATCATATTCCCATCTAATTTTTCTTCAACTACAAGCCTGCTTCTAAACAATTCATCTGCCTGCTCTTCTTTCATGTATTTCTTGCTAGGTATCTGATATATAGGTATTCTTAGAGGTTTGATGTAACGCATCATATCTTATCACTTTTTATACTAGATAGAAAATGATATAGTGGACGATCATATGTTGCTATTAACACAGGATATCTAAAAAGATAGTATGGATAAACTCTAATTTTTTTGCTATCATATCTGTCATGAATTATTTTGTAATCCTTATCATCTGAATTCTCAAATTCAGATACTTGTTCAGCATCATACTTATCAACAGATTTTCTTATTATTACCTTTCCTAATTTTAATAGATCATCGCTAGAGTTTGCTGCTGATAAATTTCTTAATATCTCCCTAAGTGCTATTAGTAACATCAAATATGTATCAAAACCAGATCTCAAAAACTCGCCTAACCCTAATTTGTCACCTTTTTTTCCAGCCATTTTATCGTAAGATTGCTGATGTTCAATTTGAATTTGTTTAGCAATAGATTTAATTTTCTTCGAACATTTGTATTCTTGTACTAGCTCTTCTAAATATCTGGGATGAATAATACTTGGCGCCATCTTTCCAATAAATATATATAAACTTAATAAACTTAATTTCATTTTTTCTTCCTCTCTACTGTCTGTATGTCCTATGAACTTGGAGAACTGCTCTAATCTTATGGTGAGAGTTTCTGATATCTTATATAACGTTGCAAGATGATATATTGGTCCTTTAGGTAAACTACTTAGATTCTGTAGAAACTCTTCCCACATTATAGGGGAGAAATATATCATTACATTATCAACCTTCAATTCATTTTCGCTTAGTATATTTTGTATTAACTGTATATGTTTCTGATATATTTTTCTTGCCAATTCCGTAGTATCTATTTTATCTTTTAGTTCATTATCTTTACTTATATCATCTGCGAGTTTCAACATAACATTTGTATCAGGTATGTATATTATTTTTGACGTCTCTGAAATACCTCCTGGATATATAAAGACATAGGGTAATCCATTATTAGAGGGTTCGATACTAGCACTTGTTACAAGCTTAGGTCTTTTTTCAGAAATCATATCCAAACTCTGTTCTATTATAATCCCTCTATTACTATTTAACCACTTTTTCATAAATATATTTTTTTAGAAATATTTAAAAAATTTATACTCAAGATAAATAGTGATGTTTTAAAATGTTTATCTCATATCTAATAAAGCAAGGGCCTGTAGCTCAGCTAGGCAGAGCGACGGTCTTATAGGACTCTCTGTCTAAGCTAGCCGTAGGTCGTGGGTTCAAATCCCACCAGGCCCACATTTCAGATGATCTGAAATCTAAAAAGATATGGTCCTCGAGAATTTTTTAGATGTTTGGAATGATTTAAAAAATGTAATACTTAAAAAACAGGGTGAACGATATAAAGATAGCTTGGGATGTTGATGGAACCATTCGACCTAGACCTGATACAACTAGAAAAGCTATTCTTGAAGTAGTAGGTAATCATAAAATACTTTCTCAACAGGAACTCTTCTACCAGCAATGGGATGAGATATCTATAGAGGCTAAAAATACTGGTAGAGATGTGTTTGAGCTATTTTTGATTAGAATTGGGATATCTGAAGAGGAAAGTAAACATTTGGCATCTGTTATTAAAGCCAGAAGGTCAAGTAGAATTATATCCACTCAACCATATCCAGAACTAATAGATGTCTTGAAACAGATTCGATCATCTAACATAATAGTAAGTCATAATACTGGAATAGATGAATGGCTAAGAAAGAATAATCTATCAGAGTATTTTTGTTCAGTTATCCAGGGGGTATCTTCTAAGTCAGAATATATACAAGGTTATATATATGTAGGGGACACTATATCTGATGTAAGAGACTTTCTGGTTGCAAATCCAAAATCAAATCTAAATATGTTTCTGATTGGTAATGTAGATAAAATGAGATTGCAATCTCTTCTAAATCAGATGGGTGAAGATATATCTAGAGTGATTAGGATCTCTAAACTGACCGAAATGCTGGAGTATTTAAAAAAGATTTAAAAATATAAGCAAAGAATAGAAATTAGCCCCGGTGGTGTAAGGGCTAACATACAGGCCTGTCGAGCCTGTGATCCGGGTTCGAATCCCGGCCGGGGCGTTTTCAACTCTGTGTGATCTGTGCTAATCTGGATCCATCCTTACCTCTAGATACCCCTATTATATTCTCTCCAACCTTTGCCAGATCCTGACTATGCGTTACAATAATAAATTGTGTGTTTTGAGCATGAGCTTTAATGAATTCTTTCAATCTCTCTTTATTCATCATATCCAGAGCTGCATCAACCTCATCAAATACAGCAATAGGTAAGGGATTTTCCATGTTCATAGCGAATATGAGTAATAACCCTAGTAGAGATCGCTCACCTCCTGATAGAGACTCTAATCTTACAGTCCTACCATTTCTAGATAGGGAAATTATTACATCATCATCGACTATCTCTATATTTCCAATCCCAAGACCTGGTATGCTATTAGTTAACTCTCCAAATCTGGCATTCACTCTATTTATGAAATCCCTGAAATAGCTCTGTTTCTTAGCTTCTAATTCACCTAACATCCTAATTAATTCTTCTTTCTCCTCTCTCAATTTGTTAATCTTAGCATCTAATTCACCTATATCTCTATTCAATAGTTCATACATCTCCTTAGCTTTGAAATTGATATTTCCCATAGATGCCATCTCACTTTCCAATCTCAACAACTCCTCTTTCATCTCATCCAAGCTACCCTCTATAACTTCCATATCTTCTCTGTAGTTAATAGATCTTAGCTCGATCTCTAAATTACTGATCTCCTTCTCGTATCTGTAATAAAGTTTCTCTATTTGAGCTAATTCATCAGAGATCTTCTGCTGTTCTAAACCTAATCTCTTGAGTTCATCCTCTTTGATCTTGCTAGCATTCATCTTCTCTTTGATTTTACTATCCATCTCTAAATATTGTCTTCTCTTCTGAGCCACAGATAATTCTGCAATTCTAACCTCATCACTCATCTGTCTGATCTTAATATTCAGATCTCTGATTTCCTGATCCACTTCTAACAACCCAGCTTCCAATCTCTGCAATTCATCAACCTTTATCTCCAATTCCTTTTTTATGGCCGCCATTTCCTGAATGTACTTAACTCTCTCCTGATACTTGCTCAAAATATTATCCAACTCTTCCTTCCTTTTCATCAATTCGATTTTTCTACTATTCAAACTCTCTATCCTATTACCCATCTCTTCCAATTCCTTCTCAGATATACTCTTACTGAGCAATTGTATTTTACTATCTAATGAAGCCTTCATCTCTCTAAGCTCAGAAATTCTATTCATTATCTCTTCTCTCTGAGCTACTATTCTATCTCTGGTTAGTTTTAGCTCATCTATCTTTCTAACTATCTCTGCATACACTCTAGCTGCTGATACACTGATTCCCTGACTACCTACACTTACAACTCCAGATATATCAAAAAACTCACCATCTAGAGTGACCATTCTGTATTTACCAACGTATCTTTTAGCATCATCAAAATTAGACATCAGTATTACATCACCAAATACATAATCTAAAACTCTATCAAATTTTCTATCAATCTCTATGTGACTCTTTAACAATCCTAAACCAATATTCACATTCCTGTAATTAGTAACATTCAGCTGCTGTAATGGGATAATAGATATTCTGCCTAGCTTTATATTTGAGCTTTTGATAGTTTCAGATATCCTCTTTGCAACATCTATATCCTCTACAACTATATTCAATAATCTACTCCCAAAAGCATCAATAGCATTTCTAAGTCTTGGATCGAAGCTTATTAGATTTATAACAAGATCGTAGACTCCTGGCATGTTCTCTCTAAGATCTCTAATAAAGCTCTCAAGAGAGCTAATGCTAGATTGGAACTGATACTGATCCCTCTCCCGTTCTAGAGTTTTTATATTATCATCTATAGATTTTAGTTCTTTACTGAGTTCATTATCTTTCCTATACATATCTACTATCTCCTTATTAACTCTCTCCAATTCCTCCTTCAATCTCTTTAGATCTCCAACACTTCTGATTAACTCACCGAATTCACGATACTTAACACTCAGATTGGTAAGTTCTCCTTCTATAAGTACTAATTCAGAATTTATAGAATTCAGCTCCCTAATATAATTCTCTATATCGCCTGTATCCTCATCTCTAATTTTAGCTTTCAGAGATTCGATAGTTGATAATAACTCCTGCCTACGATTCAACATTCCCTGGTATAGCTTATTCCTTTCAAATAGAATTCTCTGATAATCCAGTAATTCATTTCTTTTCTTCTCCAATCTTTCTTGCTGATCTGTTAATTCTAAGAATGCTCTTGAGGTTTGATTACTAGTGAGTTCTGCAGTTATCTTTTCTCTCTCCTGTTCTATTATCTGAATCTTATTCTTGATCTCTTCCAATTTTGATAGTAATTCAGTTTTGGATTTGGATATCTCGTCAATTTTAGTTTTTAGATTATCTAAAGCTCTTTTCCTGGATATGTATTCCCTGTATGAGATACTATTCTTCAGTAACTCAATTCTATTTTTGATCTGATAATATTTATCAGCTCTATCACTCTCTAGCTTTAGCTCCTCAAGAAATTTCAATTTTTCTCCAATTAGCAATGAGATCTGCCCTATTCTCTCATCGATAATTTTGATTTCTTCTTTAATTTCTTCCTTTCTTGTTTCAAACTGGTTTACTCCAGCTCCATCGTATAGAAGTTGCAATCGCTCTTTCTTACCCAATCCTATCAATCTATCCACTTGGCCCTGCATTATAAAGAATCTATGTGAGTTCCCTAAGTTTCTCTTTGCAAGTTCATTTATATATTCTTCATAAGTCATTCTCTTAGAATTCAAAATGTACACATTCTTATCATCTTTGATAACTCTTTCAAGTATTATCTCCTCATTAGCATCTGAGAAAATTGCTTCTACTCTAGCCTCTTGAGCTCCAGTATATATAAGATCTTTGGAAGACTTAGCTCTAAGACTAGTTAGAGATCTATCCCCTAGGATAAATTTTAATGCATCACATATATTACTCTTACCAGAACCGTTCGGACCCATTATTACGTTTATATTTGAGTTAAATATTATTTCTGCGTTTTTAAACGATTTGAAATTCTTGAATCTAAGAGACTTTAATCTCATGTTTTTTTAAATATTTTGAACATTTTTAAATATACATGGTTGAGCAGGGGTAGCCAAGTCTGGTCAAAGGCGCAGGATTCAGGGTCCTGTCCCGTTGTGGGTTCGTGGGTTCAAATCCCACCCCCTGCATGTCATTACAGTGATATGATCAGTCTTATGTTAATGATCCACCTGAAGTTGTAAATTTTTAAACACTTTTGTTCTAATATTAATATGGTAAAGGCTACCAGAGAACTACAGCATCAAAGATTTCAAAGAAATACCAATCCAGATATTGTTAATA
>JAUQPY010000021.1 GCA_030550115.1 Microcaldota archaeon | reverse complement strand
AGATATGAACTCAGGTTCCTTGCCGAGATCTCTTAGGTATTTGCCCATTATAGCTCCAGCACTGATCCCATCAGTATCATAGTGGTGGATTATAACAGGGGCCTTGAAGTTCTTAAGCTGCTCTAGTAGATGTGCTTTAAATTTCAGGAATTTCTCCATAGATCTTCCTAGCTAAATCTCCCAATCTACCCGCATACAGCACTTCACTATCATCACTTATATATACTTTAGCCTTCCATCTATCTAGCTTAGTTAATATCTCGCTAGAGAACTTACTACTTATCACATCGTTGCCAGGACTTATATTATTAAACGCTGGCAGTACTAATACCCTATCAAATTCTAAGAAGCATATGTATCTGGAGGATCTAAAACCGTTTGATAATTCAATTACAGGATGCTCATGACCGATTATCATAAATTTATCTGTATCAACAGATTTATGTCCATGAAGGATTATATATTCTTTGTATTCAATGTATTCTAGAGAATCTGTAGAGATGATTAGATCCAATCCATTATCATGATTGCCTTCCACGATATATGTGTTTTTAAATATCTGATTTGTTCTCTTCAAGAAAGATATGAGCAGATCTCTGTCTCTTAAATTGAAACCATGTTTGATATCACCAACAATAACCAGATTCTCAGTACCGTATTTGCTATTTAAGTCTTTCAAGCTATTCAGTACCTTATCAGTATTACTCCCTCTTCTCAATCCTAAACTATTTTCTATACCTATATGTGGATCTGCTATTAATAAGTACCCATCCAATACTGCTGCACCTGTTGGATCCAATATTATATCTTTAACTTTCATTTTTCTAAATCTCTAATAATTCTTAGTAGAAAGTCTCTCTTGTTTTTCACTTCTAATCTGTCTCCAGAATTTGAATTGTAAATAACATTTAGAGCAAATGGTGATGGTCTATCCAGGGATACAATGTTTAGCTTCCTCTCTCTTAACATTTTCATATACTCTATAGCCTGCTCAACTCTAAGATCCATCTGCATGATTTCATTGAAAGTCTCTTTGATGTAAACATTATCCCTATCAAATCCTATCTCCTCTTTTATTCTATTAGATATATTCAGAGTAGAGACTCTGAGCCTAGTATCTGGAATAATTGCAAACATTCTCAACAGAACATCCTTAAATCTGAGAGAAAATCTTTGAGTATCAAATATGACTGTTTCCAATCTATCCATAAACTCTTTGGAGCTCATTCTTATCATACTATTGATATCTGAATTGCTTAAATCATGATATTCAGGTAATTCCATACTAAACCCATAATCACTTATATTTACTATAACATCCTCAGTAATATTGCTAGCAACATAGCTAAGATATGCCTTGGATAGAGCATCATTCACCCTTTTACCAGCCACATAGTGAAATACATATATATGTTGATCCTCCTCATACCAATCCTCTACCAATATATTATCCAAATCTGGAACTACTCCTGCATACTCCTTCTGATATTCTATATATTTCTTAATCTGTTGAGCATATCTGATCGGAGTACCTAAATATTCTGCTATATCTCTAATGGACATAGATTGCGCCAACTTTCTGAATTTTTCTATCTCCAAACCTATCTCAAAACTTAAAGGTAAGGCTTCAGAAAACCATGCAGGTATATTAGGTCTGTCCCTATCAACAGCACTAACCAGTATAGCTTCTTTGTATGTACCTACCATCTTGTACGGCTTACCGCTCAGTACAAAAACATCACCAACCCTTATCTCCTTCGCATATCTCTCATCTAAAGACCCTACAAGTTCATTATTATCTTTGTCTATCACAGGTATTTTGATTTCCTCAGGTATTGTACCAGCATTCATATAGAATATCATAGGAGTTAGATTAGATAGAATTTTATTATTAAACATATTTATTCTATTCCTTATTATATCTTTGTATCCAGATCTGAGTGTCTCTACCAGCTTCATATACTCATTATACTCCAATTCTGCATAAGGATACGATCTCTTCACTATATCATAGAACTCTTCTGGAGTGAATGGTATTGTATTATATCCTATCGATATAAGATGTTGTGTGAGAACATCCAAGCTTCTCTTTGGAATAGATATTGTATCGAATTTCCTCAAATATATAATCCGATTGATTATCAGATCCTCTAGGAAGACATCTAGATCAGTAGCTAGGAATATCCCTCTACTCACTTCACCCAGGTTGTGTCCAGCTCTACCAATTCTCTGAAGAGCTCTAGCAGCACTCTTTGGAGAATTTATCAATATCACTAGTGAGATATCTCCTATGTCAATTCCTAATTCTAGACTGGTAGAGGAGAATATCGCCTTTAGCTTCCCCTCTTTCATCATCTTCTCAACTTTAAGTCTCTCGCTTCTGCTCAGACTGGAGTGATGTATCCCTATCCTAAAATCAGGATAACTCTCATTTATTATCTTCTGAATAGAGAAACCTAATCCCTCAGCTCCACTTCTGGTATTTGTGAATATCAATGTAGACTTTTCCTGAACTATTCGATTTACCAGATAATCTATGAGTTTACTACTAACCTGATCGATATCATCTCTGATAAAGTCATTAGCAGTAGTTTCTACTCTTATATCATACAGCTTAGAATATGATACATCTGCAATATAACAATCTCTACCTTGGCCTACTAAGAATTTAGCAACCTCATCTAGAGGAGCTACTGTAGCAGACAATCCTATTCTAGTGAAATCTCTGTAATATGCCAATCTTTCCATTGATATAGCTAGATTTGTTCCTCTTTTATTATCAGCAAGAGCGTGTATCTCATCAACTACAAACCACTCTACATCTTTCAGATTATCCACCATCATGGAGGACAGCATTAGTAATAATGATTCCGGTGTGGTGATCAGTATGTGTGGAGGGTTTTTCTTCATCTTAGTCTTCTCCTTGGGTTCAGTATCACTAGTCCATACCCCTACCGAGATCTCATGAGGATAATATCTCTTCAATTCTCTCAATACACTCATCAGATTCTTTTCCATATCATTATTCAGAGCTCTAAGAGGAGATACATATATAGCATACACTTTATTCTTTAGTTTTTTAGCTTTCTTGAATTTGATCAGTTCATCGATTATCGCTAGGAAAGCTGATAGTGTCTTACCAGATCCAGTAGGAGAGCTTATTAGTATATTTTTTCTATTTGCTATATAAGGAATGGCATATCTCTGAGGAGGGGTAAATGATCTGTATTTATGTCTGAACCATAGGGCTACATCCTCATCTAATATATCATAAACCTCTGAGTCACTATAATCCTCCCTGATATATTCAATCATCAATTTATATTTCTGATAGACTTTTAATTATTTTTGTAGCACCATTTAATATCATATTGGCTCCTATCGACATTATTAGTAACCCAAAGATTTTATTTAGTATATTTAAACTTTCATTACCAACGTATTTCACCAGTAGATTACTAGATCTGAGTATAATGTAAGCTAGTATCATAGCTATACTTAGAGCTGCTAGAATTTCGATCATACTAAAATCCTGTTTGAGAGTTATAATAGTACTTATTAATCCAGGACCTGTTAACATGGGTGTTGCTATTAGAACAGATGCTCTAGACTGTTTTGATGAGGATTTTTCCCTAAAAGTTATGTTCAGAGTGTTTTCTAGACCTAGTAAAAATAGTATAACTCCTCCAGCTACTCTGAAAGCATTCAAATCAATTCCTAGAAAGCTCAGGAATGCATCTCCTACTATAAGGAAGAACATTGCTAGAGCAAATGCTAATCCAACCGCCTCTATAGCTATTCTTTTAGCCTCTCTCTGATCCTTGTCTTGGATGGAGGATAAATATAGGGGGATACTCGCTACTGGATTTAGTATGAAGAAGAGTTTTGTAAATACAGCCAATGTGTTGTCCACGCTGTTAATGCTTGGAGATAGGTTTTAAAATTTATATTTGTATAATTGAGCTCATGGATGATAAAAATATTCTAAAGACAGGGACTACTACAATAGGGTTTGTTATATCCGAAGGGGTGATATTGGCAACTGATAAGAGAGCTAGCATGGGATACTATATAGCTAGTAAAAATGTCAATAAAATTGCAAAGATAGATGATCATATAGGAATGACGATAGCCGGATCTGTAGGTGATGCTCAATTCCTCATAAGACATCTGCAGAATGTATCTAGAATGTATAGAGTGGATAATGAAAAGGCTATTCCTGTGAAGTCTCTTGTTAATTATCTATCTAATATATTATTCTACTATAGATACTACTCACCATTTCTCATACAGCTGATTATAGGAGGATATGATAGTGAGCCAAGATTATTCAACGTAGATATGGCAGGAGGAGTTACTGAGGAGAAGTATACTGCAACAGGTAGTGGAACGACATTTGCCATATCTGTTCTGGAGAATGAATATAGTTACGATTTGTCTTTAGATGAAGCTGTTAAATTAGCAGAGAAGGCTATAAGGACAGCTATGGAGAGAGATATGGGTAGTGGTGAAGGGGTAAATGTTGCATTCATATCCAAAGACAGGGAATTTAAGTGGATCAAGGTCTAGTGTATTATTAGATTCTTTCTATAAATACGTGAACAATCCAGATAGAGTGTTAGATGTATTAGCACCGATTCTTAAAGACCATGCCAAACGTGTTAGAGAGGAACAGGAACTCAGATTAACTAGAAGAGAAAATAAGTATAGGACGGATTTAGACGAGTTTCTGAAACATGTAGATTGGAAAAACAATCTATTCTTGGCAATTGTGATCGCTAGTCGTAAATTAAATGATTATAGACCTGATAAAGATAGAGATATTGGACGCAAGATTGAAATTCTACTTAACATGAATTTGAATATTAATAATGATTTCTATGTTCCAGAAACAGAACATACTATGCTAGTAGAAGATGCTATTAAAAACAGCTATCCAATCAGCAATTATAGTAATATCCTAGCTAACCTGGGTTATCAAGAAGTAAAAAGATTATATGAAATATACTCAGGCTTCTTCAGCTCTGGATCATACGTCGCAGAAGAGATAATAGGCAAGATTGTCTCTGAAATAGCCAGGATTTCCACAGAGAGACCAGAAGTTCTAAACAGAGATTACAGAGAACTCTATGATCTAATAGAGCAGATGAAAGAGAGGGCCTTAGTATTCGATAATCTAATAAATGTTGTTGAGAATTTTCTGAGCAAATGATTATAAAGATTGATAGGGTATAAACTCACATGGATAAGAAAGAATTATTGATCAAGTTTCAGAATGAATGGCAGAGACATTATGATTTAGAAGTATTCAGGAGACATGGATTTCAGAGAAGAAAGTGTAAAAAATGTGGTAGGAGTTTCTGGAGTATCGAGGAAAGAGATGTGTGTGGAGATCCTGCATGCACAGGATATTCATTCATAGGCAATCCAATAGGTAAGAGAAGAGATTATGTGGATACTTGGAAAGCTATAGAAAAGTATTTTGTGGATAATGGGCATACTTCTATAAAACCATTTCCTACAGTAGCTAGATGGAGAGATGATCTGTACTTTACAGTAGCAAGTATAAATGATTTCCAACCTTATGTTGTTAATGGAGAATTAGAACCTATAGCTAATCCTCTAATAGTTCCTCAGCCTTGCATCAGATTTAACGATATAGATAATGTTGGTGTTACAGGTAGACACTACACGAATTTCGTAATGATTGGTCAGCATGCATTCAATAAGGATAGGTTATTCTATTGGAAAGATGAGGCTCTTGAACACGATATTCGATACTTAACAGAGGTTCTTAGAATACCTAAAGAGGAGATCGTGTTTCATGAGGATGTGTGGGTAGGGGGAGGTAATTTTGGACCTAGTATTGAGTATTTCGTTAGAGGTTTGGAATTAGGAAATTGTGTGTTTATGCAATACGAAGAGCTTCCGGATGGGAGTTACAGAGAGTTAAGAACTAAAGTCATCGATATGGGTGCTGGATTGAGTAGATTAGCTTGGATAACTAATGGCAATCCCATGAGTTATGAGATAGTATTCAGGGCTCCATATGAATATCTGGTAACCATCAATAATATTCGAATTGATCAAGAGCTATATCTCAAGTATGCTAAGATAGCTGGAGGGTTGAATGTAGATGAGATCAGTTATGATGAGTATAGGAGAATGTTATCTGATTTTAGTGATGAGGATCTTAGGCAAATAGATAGGTTAAAAGCCATTTTTGCCATATTGGATCATAGTTCTACGCTATTGATGACTATCAGAGACGGAATGTTACCTTCCAATAGTGGGGGTGGGTATAATCTAAGAATCATTACTAGAAGAATGTTTGAATTTATTGATAAATACCAATTGGATGTTGATTTTTACAAGCTCCTGGAGTTACATATGGATAATTGGAGTGGGCTTTTTGATTACTACAGAGATGGTATAGAATCCACTATCAAGATAATAGATAAGGAAAGGGCAAGATATGAAAATAATAAGAAGAATGTTAGAAAAGCTCTAGATAGGTACAGAGACAAGGAATTGAAGATGGATGATATTATAGTATTATACGAATCTGAAGGAGTACCTATAGATATGATAGAAAAAGAGTTTAACATAAGAATTGATTATAATTTCTATAATAATCTGAAGAGAGATACCAAGAAGAGAAAGGAAGTGAGCGAAAGAGTTCTAGATTACCCAGCTACTGAGAGATTATATTACTATAGACCTAGAGATAGTGAGTTTGAAGCTATGGTGATTGGTGTAGAAAGTGATGGGATTGTGTTGGATAGAACACTATTCTATCCTGAAGGAGGGGGACAAGTAGGGGATACGGGATATATAGACGATGAGAGAGTTGTTGATACTAAAAAATATGGTAATGTGATTGTTCATGTGGTTCAGAATCCATCTAGATTCAGAGTTGGGCAGAGAGTGATAGGTAGAGTTGATTTGGATAGGAGATATCTTATAACGAAACATCATACTGCTGCACATATACTAACACAGGTTGCTTATGAGATATTGGGGGTACATGTGTGGCAAGCTGGTGCTTACAAATCATATGATAAAGCCCATATGGATATTACTCATTACGAGAGGATAGATTTGGATACTCTTATAAAAATTGAGCGAAAAGTTAACGATATTATATTCTCAGGATTGCCAGTAGTTGTAGAGGAGATGGATCGGAATCTAGCTGAACATAAATACGGTTTTAGAATATATCAAGGAGGTGCTGTACCTGGTAAAAGGCTTAGAGTTGTTAGAGTGGGGGACTATGATGTACAGGTCTGCGGAGGTACACATAATATGCTCAACTCTACCCAAGAGATAGGCTTTTTCAAAATCATAAAATCCAAATCTATATCTGATGGAATACAGAGGATAGAATTTAAAGTAGAGAGAGCTGCTCTGGAGTATTTGCAGGAATTAGAATTGACACTTAGAAAAGACGCAGAACAATTGAACACAGATCTTTGGGATTTAGGAAAAACAGCCCTAAAATTCTTTAATAGATGGAAAGAAGAAAAAAAGAAAAGGAATGTGAGTTAGTTTAGCATTGAACACTTAGATTTGTTGATAATAATCCTAATATTGTTGGACCTATTACATATACTATTGCTGCAAGTACTCCTGTTACTAGTGCTGCACCTGCAAATTGTCCTACTCTTGCCTTCTGTTCAGATGGTAGCACTTGAGATATACCATAGAGGAGTGCTGCAAAGATTACTGCTAAGAAAACTACTAGAGGCAATATATTACATAGGAATTGTTTTACTGCGTCTGTTGTATTTTGTACTTGGGTGAAACCAGTACCTAATGCTAAAGTAACTACTAGCAAAGCTCCCAACAATAGATATGTGCTGTTCATAATATTATATTAAATGTAACTATTTTTAAATATTTAGGTTGGTATATTAAAAATATGAGAATCGTTGAGGGAAAGGGAGGATACAGATTGGTCTTCAAAAAGGCTGAAAGAGAGTCTTATAGAATTGATGATATGAAGAAGAGAGTGGTAATATATTACAAGGATAAGCCTCCAAAGACTATTAAACTTGCTAAAATTGTTTTCAATATAATGCGAGAAATAGATGAGATATATGTATCTAAATCTAATTATTCTAAATATATTCTATATGCAGTAGCACTTGCTGATAAGGATTTCAGTTTGAAGAGTGAGAAGGAAGAAAAGGGTGAAAAAGTACTGTATATTAAGGGGATAGATTCGAAAAGGATCGCTGAAGATAGAGCTATGATAGATGCGGAGATATATGCTAGAGAAATAGCTAACACACCTCCAAACATAGCTACTCCAGAATGGATGGTGGAAAGAGCAAAGGAATTGGCAAAGGATTATAAGTTGGATATTGAAATTCTAGATAGGAAGAGAATGCAGGAATTAGGTATGAATATGTTTTTAGCTGTAAATCAAGGTAGTGATAAAGGCGCATATTTAGTGATTCTTAAATATACTCCAAAGAGACCAAAGATGAGAGTAGTTGTTGTGGGTAAGGGATTGTGTTTTGATACAGGTGGGTTATCTCTTAAACCACCAAAGCATATGTATACAATGCATATGGATAAATCTGGGGCAGCTGTGGTGATGGGTGTTATAAAAGGTGTAGCAGAACTGAAACCTAATATAGAAGTATGGGGTGTATTAGCTCTAACTGAGAATTCTGCGGATGCACATTCCATTCAACCTGGAGCTGTGGTAAAAGCCTATAATGGTAAAACTGTGGAGATTCCTCATACAGATGCTGAGGGAAGGTTAGTTCTAGGCGACACACTTGCATATCTTTACAAGAACTACAAGTTTGATTATGCAATTACAGTAGCTACTCTTACAGGAGCTGCTAATATTGCTCTAGGTAGATATGTAACTGCTCTGTTAGGGAATAACATCAGATTAATTCAACATATAATAAGAGCTGGTGATACTGAGGGAGAAAAGCTATGGAATTTACCTCTATTTCCGGAGTATAGTGAGCTTATACGATCATCGATAGCTGATATTCGAAATATAGGTGGTTGGGAGGGTGAGGCTGGAACTATAGTAGGTGCAAAGTTTATAGAGAACTTTGTTAATGGGAAGAATTGGGCTCATCTAGATATAGCTTCTAGAATGATTGATCATGAATTCCATAAGGATGTGGCTAGAGCACCTAATACTAGGACTCTTATAAGATTAGTGCTAGAACTGGATAAATCTGGGAAGTATACGAAGAGAAAATAATAGGTATATTAAGAAAGTTATAATAGAATATTGAAGTAGGGTAGTTGAATAGCTTGTAAAAGGTTCCGAATTATCCAATCCAAATATTAACATGATTATGTATATCATAGTGGAAATGAACTCTAAGACAACCAGCGGCTTTTTATAATCTAGAGCAACTAAGATATTCCTTATAGCTATTGTAAAGCTTATCATAGAGAAGGCTATCACCAGGTTGAAATAATTGTTCATCATTCTCATATCTATTTGTATTAGCGTGTTATAAATGATAAAAAGCATTATGATAGTAATGCAAAATAAGGCCATTGGTAATGAAAAATGAAGAATGAAGTTATTAATTTTTATTTTAGAGAATCTCTTAAGATCCTGTAATAGAAATGGAAAAGTAATCCCGTAGAATATTCCAGAGACATACTTCAGATAATTTGTAACGTAATTTATATTTGTGAAACTATATTCGTTAAATCCTTTAACATCCCTCATAATGATATTATCAATATTATGTAGTAGAGTTCCAAATATACTATCAATAAACATCCCTAAGTTTTTAATATCAATATTGGGGAATAATAGAGAATCTGGTAGTAGTATTTTAAAGTTTATAATACCAAATGTTAAAATAGCTAATAAAGATGATATCCAGAGAAAATTATCGAGATTGAACTGACCTAGAAATATCAATATCACAGCAACTACTGTCTTTATCAATCTTGGCAATACTATAGAGATTATTCTTTTGGGATGCATGATGATAGATAGAAGGTTATTTGTATAATCTATTATATGCCATACTATAAAATTGAACATTAAGGATAGCGGAGAAGATGAAATAATCGATGTTATAAGGCTTACAATTATACTTAATATATATATAACACCAACATATCCTCTAATCATGTGCTCAGGTTGATGTGATAGTGCTATCTCTCTTGCTACTTTGGAAAAATATAGATTTGTTAGCAGAGATAGAATTGTATAAATACTTAATGAGTAAAAATAAATTGCCATCTCTTGAACACTTAAGAATTTAATCATAAGTAGCGTTGTTATAAATAGAAATCCATTTGATGCCATGGTTATCATATTATATAAGATATCTCTCATCCGAACTATTATATAAGATAATTTTTAAATAATTCTGATTAAATAAAAACATGATAATCAAACCAAAACCTCTTATTTCCCCGATTGTAAAAAATACCATATTAACATTAATAATACTAATTTTCCCTCTAATTGTAATGCTCTTTGTGTCGTTAGTATTTTTTAGAGTAACAGATTTGATAGTTCTCGTTGGGTATATTCTGGTATTTGCGATAATACAGATAGGATTCCTATTCCTGTCTAAAGATATTATCATGAGAGTACTGGGTGCTAAGAGAATTCAGACTGGATGGATAGTTGATATGGTGAGAGATGTTGCTTCAAAGGCCAATTTACCAATGCCAGAGGTATATATTATTCCCGATCCAACACCTAACGCATTTGCTGTAGGAATATCCCCAAGTAGATCTGCAATAGGGATAAATAGCGGCTTAGTAGATCTTCTGCAGCCTAATGAATTAAAGGGAGTTATTGCACATGAAGTAGCGCATATAAAGAATAGGGATACTCTAATAATGACAGTTGCAGTTATACTTTTCAATTCGTTAGGATTGATTATGGATTACTTTGGTAGAGTGATTATGTTCTCAGCTAATAACAGTAGGAATAGTGGACAATTAGTGTTGATTGGTGCAGCAATATGGATTTTTTCATTGATATTTAGATTGATTCTCGCTCCTATAATTCTATTGGCATTATCTAGAACGAGAGAATATGTAGCTGATGAGACTGGTGCTAGACTGATAAATGATCCGATGTCACTTGCAGATGCTCTTATAAAAATACACAATTTCTATTATAATATAGACCTTTCTCGTTACGAATCTGCAGAGCCTATAAAGAAATCTATAAGTATGATGTATATAGGTAGCATCAAACCTAAAAAAACAGGTTTTTGGGAAGAATTGTTTTCCACTCACCCTCCAGTAGAGAAGAGAGTTGAGAGATTGACAGAACTAGCAAAGGAATTGGGAGTGTATTAATTTAAAAAAATTAGTAACAATAGAACTAATAGAGGGGATGTGGGGTAACCTGGTTAGCCTGCGGGCTTTGGGAGCCCGAGATCCCGGTTCAAATCCGGGCATCCCCATTTTAAAGATTTTGCACATATAGTAAAAACATGGCTAGAAAATACTTGGCTTATGTATTGATAGGTTTAACATTAGCCACTCCTATCAACACTACTATAGCTCAACGATCTACTCAGATAGAAACTCAATATGAAGAACGACTGTTTCTAAATAGAGTCTCCCCAAAAGATCTCACTCGTGAAACTCTAAGGACTCTAGCGCCTATAATAGAGAACAAAGCCAAATGGATGGAAGTTCTGAAAGGAAATTATTACATTAATACATTATGTAGGATAATATTGTATCATCCATCTAATCAGGACAGTTATACAATAGATATAGTGAATCATCGTCTTAGGGTATATTTAAATAACCGTCAAAATATTAATTATCTATTAGCAAATGGTATAATTGACTATATAATAGCTGAATTCAGATTAGATAGAAATATTATTAACCCAAAAGCTCTGGATCTATTGCGAAATGAATTTGCAAAAAGGATTGATTACAAATTGCCTAATAGAGCTATTGATGAGAGCGGACTCAGAATAGATCCTATGATGTTTAGGTCTGCATTTAATCAGGCTACCGAAGTAGTAAGACAGAGATTTAAACTAGAGTATTGAAACATACTTTGCTAATATTGATATCTACGTACTTAGAGATTTCGCAGTAGATGATATCAGGTGGGATATACTCATATGAGA
>JAUQPY010000009.1 GCA_030550115.1 Microcaldota archaeon | reverse complement strand
GGAACTAGTGATCAGAATAATTTAACAAATCCTACCCAGAACTCTGAATCTATAATGCTGACTTCAGGTGAATCTGTAACATACCATGGAGTAAATTATACTTTAAGGAATAATGAATTAGAAATTGAATACATGGGATCGAAAGTTAAACTCCCTATACCATCAGATATACCATCAGAGGGCAAACAAGAATTTATGGTTTATATAGATCCTTTAGGAGGACTTAAAGTAGTACCATATCAATCTATGTCTATAGGATCTTCTTTTAGGGCAGAGAGTTTACCTGAAGAATATACTAAGATCACATTAACTCCGTATGGTGGTGTTTTCATAGAGAGAGAGTGAGAAAACAGAGTTAACAAATTGTTTGATTAAGTTATTTAAAATTTTGTTTAGCTAATTTAAATATGAGAGTTAGATTTCTGGGCCATTCTGCGGTATATATCGAATCAGATTCAAGGAGATTAATTATAGACCCTTGGATCAGAAATAACCCAAAAGCATTGATAAGTTTTGAGCAGCTCTATAATCTGGATTTGGATTATATATTGGTTACCCATGGACATTTTGATCATGGGTTAGAAGATGGGATAGATGTATCAAAAAATACAGGAGCGAAGATAGTAGGCCATGTGGAAATGATGCAATATGCAGGAGAAAAGGGTGCCTCCACTATACCGATGAACATCGGAGGTTATATCCGGGATGGTAATCTAACAATCCACATGTTTCAAGCCTATCATACATGCCCATACGGAGTTCCAACCAGCTTTGTAGTATCCGATGGTAAAACTAGTATATTCCATGCAGGTGATACAGGATTAACAAGAGATTTTGAAATTGTTGCCATGAAGTATAAATTGGATTTAGCAATATTACCAATAGGTGGAAGATTCACTATGAGTTATGAAGATGTAGATATAGCTAAACAGATGTTAAAGGCTAGGAGATATATAGGGATTCATTATGATACTTTCCCTCTAATAACAATAGATAAGAATAAAGCAGAGAGAGAAATAGAGCTCTATGAAAGAATAAGAGAGATAGATATTTAAATCTATTTAAGATAAGATTATTATGGACTTTCTATTCTGGCTATTCGTAGCCGCAATAATAGCAATTATCCTATTCCGACCAATAGTAGTGATCAATCAATCTCAGGTAGGATTGCTGATAAGATTAGGAAAATACAGTGGAAAATTAGGTCCAGGAGTGCATATTGTTATGCCTATAATAGAATATGTGATGGTAGTAGATTTAAGAGAATCTCTGATAGATGTTAAACCTCAAGAGGTGATAACTAAAGATAATGTAAACGTTGTCGTAGATGCTGTTGTTTACTATCAGATAATAGACCCAGAAAAGGCAGTATTTGGTGTTACTGACGTTATTCTAGCAATATCTCAGTTGGCACAGACTACACTAAGAGCTAGAATAGGAGAGTTAGAATTGGATCAGCTTCTGTCAGCAAGAGAAACCTTGAATGCAAGAATGAGAGAGACTTTAGATGTTGAAACTGATAAGTGGGGAGTGAAGATAACTAAAGTAGAGGTTAAGAGAATAGATCCTCCTCCTAGAATTCAAGAAGCTATGGCACAGCAGATGACAGCAGAGAGAGAGAAGAGAGCTAAGATAACTCTTGCAGAGGCAGATAGACAGGACGCAATCCTAAGAGCAGAAGGATACAAACAATCCAATATTCTCAAAGCTGAAGGAGATGCTAGATCCAATGTGCTTAGAGCAGAAGCAGAGGCAAAGGCATATGTACTGAAGATGGAAGCAGAGGCAAAAGGAATTGAATTGAAAGCTAATGCTGAAGCACAGGCAAAAATTATACTAGGAGAGAGTGAAGCAAGAGTACTGAAAATGATAAGAGAGGAACTCGGTAAGAGCGGGGCTAAGGAATTGCTATTATATACATATTACAATAACCTACCAAAGCTAGCTCAGGGTGGTAAATCTATAGTTGTTCCATACGAATCTGCTCAACAGATCAGTTCTCTGATATTAGCATCAGAATATTTGAAGCAGGATAAGGAATAGATGTTTGAATTCATCTTTCTTTTTATAGCATTTTTGATCCTTTTAATAGATGTATTTATATTACAGACTCTATTCATTTCCTTCATCGCAATATGGATGATATCCTCTTCTATAGTATATTTCTTACTAAGCTTTGTCCCTCTTGCATTTAATCTTCATTTTGGGATCTCTCTCGTCTTAGGGATGGTACCTGCGTATCTGTACTATCAAACCATTAAATCCAAGTATGGTGGAAAGGTCGTTACTGAGGTGAGTTTCGACGAGAAGAAGTTGTTTGGTTTGAGATCAGATAGGGCCAAAGTTAAGCGAAAGATTGATGACAATAGATATTTAGTTGATGTAGATGGATTGGAATGGACAGCGATATCAGAAGAACCTCTGAATGAAGGTGAAATAGTTAAAATCTATGATATAGAGGGAGCTATTCTAAAGGTTAGAAAATGATATATACTATACTAATTCTGATCCCTGTTTTTGGTATTATAATATCTCTATATCTATTAAAACCAAATCTGATGCTAAGACCGTTTATTGGAGCTACTGTTATAAATGCTATTATATTCTTAACTATAGATACATTTCTAACTGGCAAATCTTGGTATTTCAATCAGGATTATATACTTGGATTCTATCTAATTAACCTACCTATAGAGGAAGTTCTATTCTTTCTAGTTATTCCTCCAATAGTCTACATACTATCTCTCTATCTACCTTCACATATTAGTTACAGATATATTAATATAGGCATTGTACTAGTGGCTATCTTAATCTTATCCTCTGCAAAATCAGGGATATATACTGATTTGATGATAATACTATCTATAATTGGATTGGTTTATTATATAATTTTTGGTGATATGGAGATAGATAGAGCAGTAGTATTATCTTATCTATTATTCTTACCATATAATTATATTTTAACATCTGTTCCTGTAGTAGTATATATACCCGAAGGATTCTCTAATATTAGATTTATAACTATTCCTGTGGAGGATTTCTTATTCAATTTCATTATGATGTTAGGATTTGTCGGTGGTTTCAAGATCGCTAGAGATTTATCAAAGATGTGCAGTCCTATACAGATTCTCTCAGATCTGAAGCGCAGATTAAGTTTATAAAGATATG
Organism: Microcaldota archaeon; assembly: GCA_030550115.1. Taxonomy (GTDB): domain Archaea; phylum Micrarchaeota; class Micrarchaeia; order Anstonellales; family J096; genus JAADEL01. The sequence continues at coordinate 10,399 of JAUQPY010000009.1, read as the reverse complement.
TGATTACATTAATTATATTGTGTTAGAACTGATATTTCTGTTGTTCATTGGTTATGTTATAAAAAACCATATCGACGTAAAAACAATATTCAATATTCTGTTCTATCTAGTAATCCCATCTGCAATAATATTGCAGTTTAGTGATATCAGCATAACACCAGATCTAGTGTTATTTCCGTTGTTATATATTATATCTGGACTTCTAATAATTCATATAATAGAATTTTTAGGAAAGAGAGGCGGTTTTAATAGAGTACAAATAGGGACTGGAATTATAACAATACCAATAATAAATGCTGGAGCACTATATAGTATCTCCTATTATTTCTTTGGAGCGGAAGGATTAGTGAAATCAACATTATATACTATTGGTTATATATTCCTCATACCCTATTCCATATTCAGAGCTTCAAACTATTCAGTGCACTATTCTAATAGGGAAGATCTAATAATTGGACAAACTATCAAATCTCCAATAATAATTTCAATAATAATTGCTATACTTATGAATTATTTAGATATAAAAATAGAGGGGATTTTTAGAGATATGATCGATATGGTTGTAGATATGTTGGTTCCGCTGAGTATGATGTCTATAGGAGCAACCATTAATCTATCAACTACCGTAAATAGATTTATACTATCTGTATTGGCAATCAGAACAATTCTCCCTGCATTCATAATAATTCTATTATATAATCTACACCTTATAGAGTATAATGATCTAAAACTATTGATAATAGCAACGCTATCGCCATTAGGATTCTTTGGACCAATGATATCAAACAGGATAGGTTTAGATGTTGAACTATCTTCGAACCTAGTATTTGTATCAATAATACTATTTCTAATCATTTTCATATGGATTTAAAAATCATATCTAACTACTAATTAATTGTGCTAGAGCTTTTGGTGTTCTTCATAATAGGATATATTCTCAAGAATTTTATGAAAGATAATAGTTCAATTTTTGATCTATTGTATTTTGTAATCTATCCCGCAGCAATCATATATGGTATGTTGAATATAGAATTTAATCAGAATCTATTGATATTTCCGATAACTTATATTATAATAGGTATTATGAATATCCATATTTTTGAGATTTTGGGGAATCTACTATCAATGGAGAGATATAGAATAGGTGCTACAATCCTATCAATTCCAATAGTAAACTCTGGTGTAGTATACTCGATAGGTTATATACTAGAGGGTGAGAAAGGATTGATCAAGATGGTTATCTATACTCTAGGAGATTTGATAGTCATCCCATATTCCCAGCTGATTGCCTCAAAATACTCTATTAATTCTAGTAAAACTACCGACCTCAGCTCCATACTAATATCCCCTATAAATTTAGCTATTACCATAGGAACCTTAATATTCCTACTGAACATCCAAATACCAGAATTTATAATTCAGATACTCTCCAAGCTCTCCAGCATGATAACTCCTCTAGTTATGATTGGATTAGGTTCATCAATAAATACAGAGGGGCTATTATCCAAAACAACAGTCAGTCTGATTATACTACGAACAGCCATTGCATCAGTTGTTTCTCTGTTGATTGCAATATTATCTTCTCTTAGTTATTCTGACACCATACTTCTAATGGCCGCATCTATATCATCACTCGGATTCGTTGGAACTGTGATAGCTAGACAGATAGGATTGGATTATAGATTCTCCGCAGCATTAGTTTTCATATCCATCATAATCCTATTCCCGATTCTATTTATTATCAACATTCTATGGTAATATTTCTGATATTTTTCAGCTTATTAGTAATGTTTTTAAGTATACACAAATTATCTGATGACTATTTATCTATAGCAGATATCACCAGAATCAGATCTTGTATGTTGATTCACGAGAAAAACTTCATAGCAAATCTTCTAAACATCAGCACAGATATATATGAATTACATCTAGCTCTAAAAACTATATCTAGTTCATCCCATAATCCACTGGTTAGATTAATTGCTGAAGAATTAGATAACAGACTGAAAAAAGAATATCCGAAGATCATATCCATTTATATTAAATCCTATCAGCACAATGATAAGTGTATAGGTAGCAATCATAGAGTATTAATTATCCCAATAACCTCAATCATATCAATAGATATGATTAGATTCTCAGATGGGTATATAAAATACATTGGGGATGGTTCTCTTGCCAACCCATATATTCTAGAATCAATAGTCGAAATAGACTTTGACAATGGAAAGCTGTGCATATCCTGCAAACCTGGTAGATTTATAGTTATAGGAGAATTAACTAATAGAGAGATGGGATATTTTAAGATATTAGAAGGTGAATTTGATCTATTATCAGATTGTGTTAGTGGATCTAACAGAGTTTTGAATAGACTGGATGGTATTTTGGAGATATGGGATTATTTAAACTTCTGTGAATAGTGGGCAGCATTATAACCAGCTACTGCCCCTTCTGCTATAGCGTTTACTAGCTGTTTGAAGGAACCATACCTGATATCTCCTGCTGCAAATACTCCTTCCAAATTTGTTCTAAACTCCTCGTCAGTAACAATATACCCATCTTTAAGTTCCACTTTTCCCTCAACCAGCTCTGTATTAGGTTTGTATCCTATGAAAATGAATACACCATCTACATCCAAATCTCTTATCTCTCCGGTAATCAGATTCCTGATTTTAACCCCCTCTAGATTTTCCCCGCCATAAATCTCATCAACAACACTATTCAATATAAACTCAACGTTAGATCTCTTTCTTAATTCATCGATATTTGCCTGTTCTGCTCTGAAAGTATCCCTCCTATGTACTAAATACAATTTCCTAACTATATTAGAAAGATATATACTCTCCTTAACCGCAGAATCTCCTCCTCCTACAACCACTACATCTCTATCTTTAAAGAAAGGTCCGTCACATATAGCGCAAGTGGAAACTCCTTTACCAAAATATCTCTCCTCGCCTGGAACCCCAAGTGTCTTTGGCTTTACACCCATGGTAAGAACGATTGCTCTTGCCTCAAAAACGTAATCAGCAGCATATACTCTTTTAATATCTGATTCTAACTCCAATCTGGTTACAGGCGTAAACTCAAGTATATCTACCCCTATTCGTATCATATGATCTTTGTATCTTTTAGCTAGTTCAGATCCTGATATACTAGGCAAGCCAGGATAGTTATCAACCAACCATGTACTAGCAATATTCCCCCCAATTCCTTTCCCATCTATCACAAGGGTTTTAGCTCCAGATCTTTTAGCATATATACTAGCGCCCACTCCAGCGGGGCCTCCCCCAATTACAATCACATCGTAGTATTTTGAATATTCAGTCTTTCTAAACCCAAACATACCAATTCCTTTTATGGCAGATTTTTAAAAATTAACTATTGATTAAAATTCATGGAGATTTATTTAATACTATTGAAAGTGTTGTCTAATCTTATCTATGGGATATTTACTCTGATGATATCAATAAGAGTTTTCGATGCATTAACCAAGGAGATCAATGAAATAGATGAAATTAAACGGAAGAATATAAGTGTGGGAATAGTACTCTCAGGTATAATAATCTCCATGAGTATAATGATTTCGGATGTACTGAAAGATTCTTACATCCCCGATACCATAGAGGAATTTATACTAACTACGCTATTTGATATTTTCAGATACTTGTTTAGCATAATTGTGGGAATATCAATAATATTTATCAGCTATAATATGTTTAGAATATTGAATGCGAAGAGATTTAATACGATACTAGAGCTAAAGAATGGTAATATAGCTGTAGCTTTGCTCCTGACTGTTTACTTCATAGCCCTGATGCTAATAATAACTCCTGCTCTCAAGACACTATTCAATGTGATCATTAGTTATAACCTAAAAGTGATAATCCCATGAAATTTGACGATTTGCTAGAATTAGGAGATATTGTAGATATAAGATATCCTGCTAAGGGATTTATAGTAATAAAGCCATACGGGATGTTAGCTATTAAGAATCTGTATAGATTGTTTGAAAGAGAATTGGAAATCGACGGGCATGAACCTGTACATTTTCCTGCAGTTATTCCTGAAAGAAATCTGAGATTAGAAGAGGAACATTTCAAAGGATTTGAAGGAGAGGTATTCTGGATCACCAGGGCAGGTCTGAATGAATTGGAAGAGAGATATGTCCTTAGACCCACCTCTGAGACAGCCATCTATCCTATGTATGCCCTATGGATAAAGAGCTACAGAGATCTTCCAGTGAAGTACTATCTCTCTGGAACTGTGTGGAGGTATGAGACGAAATCAACTAGACCACTAATAAGAGGGAGGGAATTTCTGTGGATAGAAACCCATGATGCCTTCAGAAATGAGAGCGAGGCTAGATCGCAGATAAGCAGAGACCTGGAAATCTCTAAGAGAGTAATCAGAGACAGATTGAAACTAGATTTTATTATGGTTAAGAGACCGAGCTGGGATAGGTTTGCTGGAGCTGTGGATACCTATGCTGTTGATACTCTGCTTCCAGATGGGAAGGTGTTACAGATAGCTACAACACACTATCTAGGAGAGAATTTTGCTAGAGTATTTAATGTAAAATATATGGATGATACTGAAACAGAGAGGTATGTCCATCAGACATGTTTTGGGATAGGTATAAACAGAATTCTAGCAGCAACCATATATAATCATGCTGATGAGACAGGTCTGAGACTCCCCAGTTCCATAGCACCATACCAAGCAGTTATAGTACCCATACATCCAGTTAGTGATATGTATGTAGATAGAGTAACGGAGATCTATTCTAAGTATAGGCTAAAAGTTGATAGGCGAGAAGGGATAACCCCAGGGAATAAATTCTATTACTGGGACAAGAGAGGAGTTCCTATCAAAATAATCGTTGGTAAGAGGGAGGAAGAAAACAGTACAATCACCATATCCACAAGATCCGGGATAAAGGAAACAATACCTCTGGGAGAGGATCTAGATAAGTATTTTGAATACTATGATGATAATATCAAACAGACGCTGAAAATATATGATGCAAAAGATCTGGAAGATTTGAAGAAGATCCTGGATGCTGGTGGGATAGCAAGGGCTCCATTCTGCAGTGTAGAAAAAGAGGGAGAAGAATGCTATAGAGTCATTAAAGAGAGATTCAAAGCAGAGATTAGAGGAGTAAGAATAGATGTGGATGAAAAACCTGAGGGAAAATGTATTGTATCTGGTAGAAAGGCAGAGTATGTAGTATATATTGCAAAGCAATATTAACCATGGATATATATAGAGTAGATAAGGAGATTAATAAAACCTCAGAATACAGATTAAATGATAGTAGTAAGTATATATTGGTCTTGGAACGAGGTAAAGATGATGTTTATGGAAATCTGACTCAGTTGAATATAGATCCTCTGTTCATTCAAGATACTATTCAGGAAGATGTGATCAAATACGAGAATATCGATGAATTGAGTATTTTTACCCTACTCGTCAATACCTTTGATATACAGAATAATTCAGTACAATCATACCAATTCTCCATAATAATTCGAGATAATATTATTGCATTTATTGTAGACAATCTAACTCGCGAATATGTTAATAGAATCCTGAAAATATACACATCCAAGAGAAACTACTCAGTACAGTATTTAATATACCTTACAATCCATTCAATTCTGACCGATAATATAATGATACTAGATTATTTAGAGAGCAAATTCATTACTTACGAGAGAAACCTCTCAAATCTCTCTGCTCTGGGTGAAGTGGATTACAAGCAAATCTATCAGATATTCGATATAAAGGATGCTTTGAGTGTACTTAAAAGACAGAGTATCTTATACAGAGAGGTATTTGTCAATATAAAAACTGATATATTCAATCAGGATAATTTGATATACTATGAAGATCTAGTGGATAGATCAAATATGCTAAGTAAGGATATAGATATATTAAATGATAGGATACAGAACTTTGTAACCCAGATGTTGCTAATAATGAACTTCAGTGCAGCTGAAGCTACCAAACTCCTATCAGCAATATCAGCTATATTCCTACCTATGTCTGTGGTTGCAGGAATCTATGGTATGAATTTTGCCAACATGCCGGAATTAGAACATCCTATGGGTTATTATTTCGCTCTTCTGATGATAATAATAAGTGGAGTAATATCTTTTTATATCATGAAGAAAAAAAGATACATTTAAAAATATTTTTTATTAATTAATCAATAACGATCCTAAAATGAAACAGAAAATCCTGATAATATCCGAAGGAGGAGCAGGACTCCCAGTAGCAGTGCAGACCGAACCTAGCCCGAGGCTATACGTAGATAGTGCTTTCCTAAATGTTATAACAGCTCTGATCATTGCTAAACGGCATAAGGAGAGAGGAGATGATGTTACTGTAAGATTCGGAGTACAGTATTTCACAAGTGCAAACGAGTACCATATTCCAGAGAGTTTTGAAAGCTATTTCTACCGTAAGTATAGTAGTAGTAATTATAGCCGTGTGGAAGATTATGGATTAATCGAATTCTTGAATCAGTTCCAGTTAGCAGAAGAGGATAGAAAGCGCCTGGAGTTACATCTGTCAATGTTTCTAGATTATATAGATAAAGCGCCTGTTGTCTATAGCTATAACGGACGCAGTTTCAGAGGCATGTTCAATTATATGGGGAAGATGCAAAAGATTATTAGTATAAGTAACGAATACGATGAATTGCCATTTGAGATACAGTTGAATCAAGATCCAAACACCGTAACCAAAGCATTAATAGAATTTATCGCTAAAACCCTTGAGATTCACAACGATATTAATATCATATTTGATAAAGGCCCTAGACTAGAGTTGAGCAAAGAACAGATTCTTAAGATGATACCAGATAATTTAAAGACATTCAAGCAACATTTCAGAGAAATACTAAGACATTTATATACTTTTATGATCGAGGATCTAGGATACAACCCACCAGATTCATTTCCAATAACAATTGCTTCTGAAGATGGGGAGATCTATAATGGCATCAGATATCTGTTTAATGATAAAAACTATGTGAAATTCGTTAGAACGTATATGGGTCAAAATCTCGGATATTTTGATTCTAGAAAGCTCAATAGAGCTGAATTGATTAGTAGAATTGAAAAACAGTCATCACCATTCTATTTTAAATTCCCCATAGCCGTATTCGAAGGAGAGATGATAGTACCTATACAAAGTGCAGATGTACTTCTTGATATGGAGAAATTCTCTGAATGGAAAGGTCAAAATATAGATGCTGCAAAAGAATACTCTAAAGTATATGTTGTAGAAGGAATAGATGGCTACGAGGGTAATCCTCATACCATAGGGTTAAGAGAACGGATAATTAGATACTTTGCCTCTGATGATAAATATATCCGAGTCAGATCCCCTAATATAACAGAATTAGAATATTCAGGTAAATACGTCGAACGTTTAATTACACTGATAAAAGATATGGAGAACTCTTCCCAGGACTAAAGTATTTAAATAATTATTACTGAATTAACTTATGGCAAAGATGAGTATTATATATCAAATAAATCTTGATCAGGAAATGATAGATCAAATATCTGAGATACTGAAAGACCAGTACGATGCTAAAGATGTGAAAATTGTAGAAATAGGATTTGGTATCAGAGCTCTGCAGGTGTTGTTTATACTAGATGAAGGATACTCTATAGACGAGCTGGAGATGAAATTGGGGGAAATAGAAGGAGTATCATCTGTACAAGTAATTGGGATGAACAGACTAGGGTAGAGAGCCGGGTGTGGGAGTCGAACCCACCTACACCGGTTTCCACTCTGTAACTGGAGCATCTGCAGCCGGTTGCGTAGCCGCTCCGCCAACCCGGCATTTCTTATTTAAAATATTACATTTAAAAATAATACATGTACTCGATATTAGCTGGAATTCTAGTTGGGGCGATATCTAAATATCTTGACGATGCTCCTCTGACCAACTTAAACATTTTGCTCATAATCATATCATTACCACTATGGTATTTATATTTGTCAGATTTCTTGCTTATAGGATTAGCACTGTTATTAGCTGTACTAATGGCAGAGAAGATAGATACTATTACACTATCTCTCTATTACGTTATAGCAGTTATTGCCCTATTTGCAGTATTACTAACAACAGATCAATCAGGATTCAGATTGGCACCTTTTCTCATATATCTTATAGCTCTATATTATGATGAGAAAGATATCAAAATATTAGGCATGGAAAGAGTTCTGATATACTTAGGAATTTTAATATCATCTATTATTGCAATATATTTACATCTAACAACTGGACTTAATCTTGAACCATATCTAAAGGATCTTATAGGAATTATTAGCTTTGATATAGGTTATATAATAACTAGCAGATTCATTATTCAAAAGATTTAAAAATGTTTTTATAGATATAGAATTGCCGATTACCACTTATAGTGGGAGGTAGAGAATAATGAAGGAAATTAGAGAAGGTTTGGAGGCTGCACTTGCAGCTAAGGTTAAGAGGAATTTTCTGCAGAGTGTAGAGATGATAGTGAACTTTAGAGGAGTTGATTTTAAGAAAAACAGACTAACAATATCGATCAATCTTCCAAAGGGTAAGGGTAAGCCTAATAACATAGTAGTAGTAGCAGATGAAGCCACCGTATACAAGCTCAAGAATTCTGGTCTGGAAATAAAATATCTACTTAAACCCGAGGAGATTTCCAATGTAAATATTAAAGATATTAAGAAAATTGCAAGGAGAGGAATTTTCTATGTAATGCCTCAATTCATACCTAATGTAGCTAAGGTATGGGGTAAGATTTTGGGAAGCAGAGGTAATACAATATTACCTCTAGTGGGTGATCCGATCAAGTTGGTAGAATCTGCGAAGAATATAGTTAGATTTAGCTCCAGGGGAAAGTTCTTACCAACCGCTCAATTTACCATAGGTGCGGAGAACATGAGTATAGATGATCTATATGATAATGCAATGGCTATAATTGAAGAATTGGACAAGAGAAAGCTTAGATCTAATATCAGATCAATATACTTCAAATTATCAATGTCTCCTCCTGTTAAGGTTAAAATGGGTGAAACACAATGAAGAGAAAAGAGGTATTACAATCTCAAGTTCAGGAACTCCTAGAATTATCTAAGAAATTTCATAATATAATCCTAATCGATATAAGAAAGATTCCTGCCCAATTACAGAAAAATATCAGATCCAAAATTCCTGGTTACAAAAGAGTACTGAAAAAGACTGTTGTGAATAGAGTATTGAAAGCACTGGGTTCCAACTATAGCGTTGATTATCCTGTAATGTTTATATTTACAGAACTTACTCCTTATCGAGTAGAGAAGATTTTGAGAGCTGAGGTATTGCCTGTGGCTGCAAAACCAGGACAGATAGCTGATAGGGATATTATCGTAGAGGAAACAGAGACCAATCTCCCTCCAGGTCCGTCACTATCTGTGCTGAAACAGGCTGGATTGGATGCTAGAGTTGACAAAGGTAAGATAAAGATAGCTAAAACATCTACATTGGTTAAAGCTGGTCAGGTTATTACCACAAATCATGTACAGGCACTACAGTTGTTAGGAATTAAACCATTTACAATCAGAGCTAAGATAAGTTATGGATTTGATGGATCCACAGAATTCAGACCTGAAGTATTTGAATTGGATTCTGAAAAACTACAGGAAGAAGTCGTTAGATCCCTGGGTAGTGCTACCAATCTAGCTGTGAACGCATCCTATCCTAACACATCATCTATAGAACTTATAGTAATAGGAGCTGTGAATCAGGCAATTAATCTATCAACTAATTCAGGTTATTATTCACCAATGAGCATAGGAAATATAATATATAAAAATATATTGATAGGTAATAATATTAAAGGTGATAACAAATGAAAGTTGATCCATATGTACATGCAGCATTAGTGTTGTATGGTGCTGGTAAGCAGATAGATGTAGAGAGTCTAAAGGCTGTGGTATCTGCAGCTGGAGTATCTGTAGATGAGGCTAAAGTAAAAGTTCTAGTAGATGCTCTTAAGGATGTAAACTTGGAGGAAGCAATAGCTAAAGCTGCAGCAGCTCCTGTAGCTGCGGCCCCTGTTGCTCAGGAAACCAAGACAGAAGAGAAGAAAGAGGAGAAGAAGGAAGAGAAGAAAGAGGATGATGGAGCAGCAGGATTAGCAGCTCTATTTGGATAGAATCCTTTCTTCTATTTTTCCCCTCTCATTTTTTCATGAGTTTTTCATGAGGAGTTATTTTTCCTAATTTTGCTCCTATTATAGGAGACGGTTATAATAGGGATGGTGGAATTGATACCTCTACGACATGTGAATATATAAATCAAGAGTAAGAGCCTAGCTCAAGAGGACATCTTTTATCTATCTTTGACATA
>JAUQPY010000008.1 GCA_030550115.1 Microcaldota archaeon | reverse complement strand
TTGTTTTGTGTGTTTCATTATTCCTTACTTCGGTCTGTAAGCTACCTAGAGGAATGTGAGATGTGATGATAGAGGTGATCTCTGAATTATGATGAGAAACGGGCAGTCTGATCTAAAGGAGTTTTAGACTACCAAAAACCTTATTTAATCTATCTTCAAAATCTGGACCTGCTCCTATACAAGTTACTGTGCCAGGATCTAGCTCAGTATATCCGGCATCAACAATCTTTACTATTCTGATTCCCATAGCTTCAGCTCTATTATATATCTCTTCAAGCTGTTCTAGGTTATCTACTTTCAATACAATCTTTTTTGCACCTTCAATTCTCCACATATTTCTGAGTTTCTCATCAGAGATAAGATAAGCTTCTAGACTGGCATGTGCTACCTGGGCAGCTATTTTACCACATGACATATTTAAATCCTTCCTAACAACGATTACCTGCTTGAGCATAGTTCTGTTAGAATGTTTATATTTAAATCTTTTTAGACATGATTAATTCATGAAAGAACTTTACATAATTATATTACTCTTGATCATATTATTAGTCGTATCATTTTATATTATATCCCAGAAAGATACAGAAATTAAGACTCTAGAGCAGAACATTAGCAATTTAGAACAGTTAAATGAATTTCTTCAATCAGAGAATGACAGATTAGCCAGACAACTTACTACGATATCCAACTTATTAGGAGAGAAAAATAGTATTATTAGTAGTATGAATCTAGAGATAGAAAAAATGAATAATACTATAGATACACTGAATAAATCATTAAGAGAACAAATTGATAAATATGTTGAATTAGAGCTTAAGTATAACTCAACGAAAGCTACAACAAACAATCTTCTAATTCTTAATAATCTAGTATCAGAAATAGAGTATAGATTGAATTGGTTAGATCTTAATTATTTGGGGATCTCTGATAGATATTTAAATCTAAAACAGGAAATCGTTGAGTATTGCTATAATTCTAGTATATTAGATATTCCATGCTCATATATTGTTATGAGCAATTACATGAATGAAACACAAATGAACATTACTGATATACATACTGCTTTAAGAATAGGTAAAGGGGATTGTGTAGTTTATAGTATAATGTTTGATAGATTACTCAAAGAAATTCGACCCATAAAGATACGAATGCTCATGAAGTCTGAAGGCAATGATTACTCCATCACAATAAAAAATGTTCGATATAACATCAAAAACTATGCTCCAGTGGATATTAGCTACAATCAATCTATAGTTGTTTGTTACGGTACTGGAGGTAAGGGGCACTGTAGCTTAGCCTTAGACGAGGACATAATAGATTATTCTATGGGATTGTATCTCGGTAAAATAGGTAAGAATTTTGATATTTGCCAAACGGATTTGTGTAAATGGAAAACTGGTTGGATTACTCTGCAGATTCTAAATAATGACATCATATATTTAAACCATTCACTCAGAAACATTCTATTATCGATTAGGTGATGTCTATCATATGGTCAAAATCTCTCTGAATTCTCGAATACCTAAGAAAAGAATAGCAGTAGTGGATAGAGATCTGTGTACTAGGGAAGAGTGTGGATATCAGTGTATTCGTGTATGTCCGGTAAACAAATCTAAGAAAGATTGCATAACTATTGATGAGCAGGGATATCCTGTAATTAGTGAGGAGCTATGTATAGGGTGTGGAATATGCGTAGTGAAATGTCCTTTTGACGCTATAAGAATTGTAAATCTGGATTTTGATTTCAGTAGAACAGTACATTCTTATGGTGTGAATAGCTTTAGAATATACTCTTTACCTCTACCTAAATCGAATAGTATTGTTGGATTTCTGGGAAAAAATGGAATTGGTAAAACCACAATCATAAACATCTTGGCTAAAAAGATGATTCCAAATTTTGATCAGAATATATCAGATTGGAATATGGCTTATACGAAGATGACAGCTGAAGAGAGAACGTTCTTTCAGAAGGATAGGAGAGTATCTGTAAAACCTCAGAATATAGAGCAATTTAGAACATCGAATGTATCTGTGGGTCAGCTGCTAAATACGTTAGGAATCTCCCTATCTGAATGGACCCATCTAATGGATCGGAAACTGAGTGAACTGAGTGGCGGAGAATTGCAAAAGTTACTTATAGATATAGCTATATCTCAAAATGCAGAACTATTTTACATAGATGAACCTACTAATTTTCTGGATGTGTATGAAAGATTGAGATATGCTCTTAAAATACGTGAAAAACTAGAGGGTAAAGATGTTATAGTAGTTGATCATGATCTTGCATTTCTTGATTATATTGCTGATTATGTGTATTTGTTTGTAGGTGAGGAAGATGTTTTTGGATTTAGTTCAGAGATAAGAGCTGTTAGAAACGGTATTAACGAATATATGGATGGGTTTCTAAAATCTGAGAATTATAGATTTAGAGAACAGATAAGATTCGATGATTATTCAGAATCCGATAGACCCCAACACAAGCTAGTAGACTATGAGAGTATGGATATATCTGTAATGAATTTCAGAGTACATGTAGAGAGAGGGGACATTAAGATTGGTGAAGTAATAGGGATAGTTGGTAGAAATGGTATAGGTAAAACCAGTTTTGTTCGAGAGTTGGTTAATAGATACAATAATATCAAATTGGCATACAAGCCGCAGTATATTCAACCTTCAGATCTGTATGTTAAAGAACTCAATATTAATCAGAATCTCATCGACATGTTTGGTATAAGAAGATCGATTATGGAGAGGAAATTGAAGGAATTGAGCGGAGGGCAGTTGCAGAAGGTATATACAGCCCATGTTCTCTCTCAGCAGGCAGATCTGTATCTATTAGATGAACCTACTGCCTATTTGGATATAGAAAATAGGATAAGGTTGAGTAAAATAATTAGGAAATATGCTACGGAAATGGGAAAAAGCGTAATGATAGTTGATCATGATATACTATTCTTAGATAGAGTGGCGCATAGAATAATTGTATTTGATGGTCAACCGGGTATTAGTGGAATTGGTAGCTCACCCATGGATAAGAGAGAGGGGATGAATAGATTCTTAAGTATTCTAAACATCAGTATGCGTAGAGATCCAGATAGTAATAGGCCTAGAATAAACAAACCTAATAGCGTTCTTGATAGGGAGCAGAAATCTACTGGAAGATTCTATTTTTGATATTATATACTATAGCAGTAAAATATCCTGGTCTTATCTTGTTATTCATTATCGATCTAGGATTCTGATATATTCTCATACCTATCCACTGATATAGTTCTGTAGCTGTTTTAATAGGTATTCTATAAGGAACAGGAATCTCTGAAAAATATCTCTTTCCGTTCTCTATCCAACCCCAAGCTAATTCTATTTCAAATCTTATTAGCCGTTCCAATTTAGAATCCATACACAACTCACTAACTCCAAACATCTCTCTGTGTTCTTTAGGTAAATATATCCTATTAATTTTCTTATCTTCATATATATCCCTAACAAAGTTTATCATCTGCATTCCCCTACCCAAGAGTCTAGCTCCTGGTAATACAGAATCATCCAATCTTAAGATTCTTGAAATACACATTCCTACAATCTCAGCAGAACCATACATGTAATCTAGTAACTCTCTATATGTATATTCAGCTTTATATATATCATACTCCATAGATCTAAAGAACGCCTCTATCCATTCATGCTCAATTCCAGTTTCCCTCATCAATGCGTTAAATTTGTTAAATACTCTATTTTCTATATCACCAATATGGTGTTCTATTCCATTCAATATAAACTCTTTGGCTTTATAAAGTTCCTCTATTCTTCTTGGATATTGATCAACAAAATTATCAACGATTCTAAGAAAACTATATAGTATTGAAATTTTATCACGGATATATTTAGGGAAGAACATAGTAGATACTCCATACGATCTACTGGATTTAAGTGTTATATAGTTTTCAATCATTGTTTATAATACTCACTCTAGCTTTAAATCTATTTGTTCAGCTTAAGTTTTTCGAATAGTTCTGCATATGTTCTATGATTTCCGTAAGTGAACTCATTAATAATTCTCTCTACATCAACCACTCCTATCTTGGATTGTAGTAATGCTATCAGAAATTCCACCCAACTATCATTCTCTTTAGATACCGTCTTAAACTTGATCTTCAGATTGAATAGAGTATCGTTTCCTTCTAAATATGAACGAATCAGAGGATCGAGTGAGTGTCTGAATCCAGCCTCATACAGCCTTGATACCATATCATCATCAGTCACTTCATCTGGATGGATCAGCTGCTGAAGACGAGTAGTATAGAGGCGGTATTTGTTATAAGGGATTTTAAGAAAAGCTGGTTTTCTGAACATGATCTTGACTAGGTAATCCGGAGTATCTAGAATTCTGCTATATATATCATTATACTCAAGATTTTCGTTTATAATATAATTTGCAATCTTGTATCTGATTGATTCACTCAAATTATTCTTTATCTTATCTAGAGTCACAATCTTTACCGCATCTTTAAATATATGAATGTTATTCAGTAATGATCGGATCGAAGGTATTGCATGCTTGTCATATGTTATCAATGTACGGTTTGAGGGTCCTGATGTATCATAAGCTCTAAATAGATCTGTATACTTCTCTAGCAAGTCCATCAATTCCTCATCATTTTGATTAACTAAATCTAGAATAACCCTAGATCCTTCAAAACTCTCGAACGTATAGTATGCATATAGAATTCTGGGATCGATTCTATATTTGATTAGATATTTTATTACATTCTGAAATATCTGTTTGAAATCTTCTTGACTAATTTTCCCTTTTTCTACTATATATTTATGAATCCTCATTAAATTATTGAAAATATTGCTAGCAGCTTGGTTAGGATTTATTTCAAAAATTTCTCTATTTGTTCGATAATTTTCTCTTAACCTATCGTAGTAATCCTCCATTCCATAATCCCTCAATAATTTTCTTGCAGCTTTTATATCCATCTTAACCCAGGATGTTTTCTCCATTAAAAATAATTTATTAGTTTAATTTTAAAAACAATTGTTTTAGATAGGAGCTTATGAGAATTGCATTGGAAGGTATAGATGGAGCAGGAAAAACTACGATTGCGAGGATTCTATCGGATAGATTGAATATCAAATATCTCAAGTTTCCTAGATATGATTTCATACCCATTATCAAAAAACATATATCTGGAGAAATAAGATTAGATGATAGAACCACAACCCTACTATTTCTAGCTGATATAATAGATGGGATAAATAATGAGAATAATTATATAGCTGATAGACTTTTCTTCTCTACAATAGCTTACTCTAAGTTAAATTTGGATATGCTGGTAGAGCTAATACTAGAATTATCAATACCATTTCCAGAGTATACAATATACTTAGATATTGATCTGGATACGGCTTTCAAGAGGATATCTAAGAAATATGACATCACAGAATATGATAGAGATATAGATTTGTTGAATTCTGTGAAAAAAAGATATGAAAGAGTATTCTCACATAAAGAGATTTTAGATAGAACTGAAGTGATACGAATTGATGCCAGATTGAGTATTGAGGAGATCCTTGAATTGATTCAGAGTAGAATTAGTAAAAGTTAGATGTATCTATGTTCTGCTGCAATAGAGCTCCTTCTAATAACCCATATGCATAGTCTATAGCAGCTATAGCATCATAGTATCTACGCTTTGAGATGAAATAGATTGCATCTTTGTAATAATCTTTAGCTCTGTTTAGAATTTTCTGATCGACCTTATTAGAACTGTAATCTATGAGCAATCTTAATTTTTCAAGAGCCCTCCTAGTTCTCATTGTCCAATACTAGCTCTGAGCTGATCTACTTCTGTATCTAGTTTTCTGAATGGAATTATACTTGAGTTGTAAACAACTCTATTAGGATAGTTCAGATCAGACTCAACTGAGTAATGTTCAAGTATCTTCTTAGTTGTGAATGGGATGAAAGGTTGTAATAATTTAGTTACAAACATACTACCATACACTGTTTTAGATATTACTGCTCTAGCATTTTCATAATCCATCTTCCAAGGTTCTTTTTCGGTGAGCATTCTATTGTAATAAGCTACTAATTCCATAGCAGTTTCCATTCCTTCTTTTAGATCTACTCTATCCATGTAATAGATGTATTTGTTATATATTTCCTTTTCATAATCATCCATCACAGGTGGATCTAATTCCCTACCAGACCACAATTTATTAACTCTGGTGATTAAATTACCATAATTTGCAATCAGTTCGTTATTTATTTTGCTTTTCAATTCTTCTAGAGAGAAATCAGAGTCCACTAATCCTGCAGGAGAAATGGAAATCATATAATATCTTATGTAGTCCGGATGGATGTATTTTAGAGTTGTTTCTAATGATAGGAACCAACCTCTACTCTTAGAGAATTTTTTCCCCTCAAGAGTTAAATAACCTCTTACTGGTATCCTATATGGTAGATTCATATTTGCTCCATATAGCATTGCTGGCCAGAATAGATAGTGATGATATATTATATCTTTACCTATAAAGTGATATATCTTAGATCTGTTCCATAATTCTCTCCAATCTTTCCTCAGAGCTCTTAATGACCCTATATACCCTATAGGTGCATCGAACCATACATAGAATACTTTCCCCGGCATATCTGGTACTGGAATTCCCCAATCTAGATCTCTAACTATATCCCAATCTTGCAAATCCTCTAACCATCCTCTAAGATAATTGTATATTTCTGGATGAGCTGTTTTTCTATTATAATTATCTAAAAACTCTCTAAAATAGCTAAGTTTGAAAAACAGATGTTCACTATCTCTAAGTTTAGGCGTGGTCTTAGTGATTGTACAATAAGGGTCTATCAGATCTCCCACTTGGAGAGTCTTTCCACATGCCTCACATTGGTCAGCATATTGATCTTTAGCTCCACAGAATTTACAAGTACCTTTTATATATCTGTCTGGCATAAACTTACCTAATTCCTCACAATAATATTGTGTGATTTTCTTCGGGTATATATACTGTCTGAGAGCTTGATATATTTCTAAAGTTGTGAATTTATTTTCCTTACTGGAAGTCCAATGGAATATATCAAATTCTATCCCCAATCTTCTGAATTCGTCTTCATCTTTCTGATGATAGTATTCTACTAATTGTTTGGGGGTAATTCCTTTTCTCTCAGCCTCAACAACAATAGGAGTTCCATGATCATCTGTAGCACACACAAATAGAGCATCCTCCCCTTTGATCTTAAGATATCTGTAGAAAACATCTGCGGGCAAATAGGTACTCTTTATATGGCCTAGGTGTATGGGCCCATTAGCATATATGAGAGCAGCAGTTATTATATTCATAAATACCTATATAAGAATAGATTTAAAAAGATTCGTCAATATATATGAAACAATGATGATATGGGGTATTACTGAAATGATGATGTTAAGAGGTTCAACTGAGGTGAGAATATGTTATTAGGAGATGCAATCAACCAGATAGTAGCTGTTGTAAAAGAGAGGAATGATGTACCTTTTCCCAGTTATAATTTTAGAGTGATTGACATTAAGGAACTAGAGGGAGGAGTACTAGCAATACAATATGAGTCTGTATTTGATTATGGAAATGCTGGTAAGATAGTAATTGGAGGAGAGATATATGATAGAGTAGATGAAGATAAATTTAAGAGAACTGATATACTGAATAGTTGGAAGGATTTTAAGAAACTTCCTAACGAATATCTATCTTTTATAATAACTTATGCAAATTGGATAGCAACTGTACATGCAACTGTGATATGTCAGAGTATTAGGTTCAGACCACCTGTGTTGCCTATATCTTTCAAGATGGCTTCTGATCAGCAAAAATGATATATGATATAGTTCTTAAAAACGAGAATTCTGAAGAGTTCAATCTATCTGATCTGAAGGGTAAGTGGGTAGTTATATATTTTTATCCAAAGGATGACACTCCGGGCTGCACATTAGAAGCCAAAGAGTTCTCATCTAAATACTCTGATTTTAAAAAGGAGAATTGTGAAGTGATCGGTGTTAGCAAAGATACATGTGAGGCACATCTTAAGTTTAAAATTAAATATAATCTAGGGATAATCCTATTGAGTGATAGAGATGGGGTATTACATAACAGATTGAAAGTGAATAGTAGATCTACTTTTATATTTAATCCAGAAGGAGAATTAGTTAGGGAATGGAGAGGAGTGAATCCATTTGGTCATGCTGAGCAAGTACTGATGGAATTAAGAAGACTTAAAAATAAGATTTAAAAAGAATTTCTAGGATAGATAACTGAGGTGTTGGAATGGGTGCGATACCTAGGAAATGGAAGAAGAAAAATAGAATGAGATGGAAGTGGATAAAGAAAAGGAGAAAAAGAATGAAAAGGAAAATTAAAAGAAGAGTTGGAGAGCTGTAGCGGATCCTGCTTTGGAATTTATAGGTTATTGATGGAAAACTAATCTAAACGATAAGTATTTAAATCTAAATTCAGTAATATTTATATGCATTCTACAGAAGAGCTATCTTTAGATGTGCTTTTATATATTTATATGAGTACTGAGTATGAACGCTGAGTACATTGATTTAGAGATTCAATATAATGATCTTATATTCACCCCTAAGATTCAAGATGAAAGTGTGATAATGATGTTTAAATACGTGGTTAGGGATGTTCTTAAGGAGATATATATAAATAAATTCTCATTTATTTCCTACCCTGTGCTAAAAGAGGAATACAGAAAACTATTCGAGGAGATCTTGAGCTCGGCTAGAGACCTATTTATAGATAGATTGAATAGTAAATTACAGGAATTGAAAGAGCTATTAGGTAAAAACAATATTATTAATTATGCTGGTAACAGATTTATAATCAATGAAACTATGAGAAAAAAGCTTATACAGCTAATCAATCAGAAAAATATATTCTTAAGGATATTTGGTAAATTGATCTATCCTTTCGTTCAGAGCAGAGATAATAGAATCAAGATCTAGCCATTATCAACGATTCTCTTGCTCTGTAGAGTTTTCCATTAATGTTAGTTTTTCTAACAATACTATCGACTATTTTTACTTCTCTAAATCCAGCCTCTTCCATGAGCCTCATCAGCTCTACATCGATTTCATAGTAGATACCATTTATTATAGAATTAGAAACATTGTAGAATAATATCCCACCATGTAATAGATCCCTAAATCTTCGGAATAGCTCAAATGACTCTTCAAGGTACTTAGTTTTTATTGGTAATATAGAATCTGAGTCAACATCTTTTCTTATAAATGAACTCATCATCCTACCTCGTATAGTACTATAGTCTCTTCTGAGGGTGGTTAGTGCCAACTCAACACCATATATTTTAGTATAATCGATATTATTCAGATACGGAGGAGAGGTAATTATAATATCTACAGATCTGTCGAACTCAAACGCAGATTTCATCTCCACTTCAGGCAAAATACCAACTATTCTCTCATTCATCATCCTAATCAAATGTTTCTTGAAGATAGATTCTAGAGAAGGAGTATTCCTCTTTCTAATTCTTATAACTCCCCCATCCTTGTATATATAAGATACTTCCATTGCAGCTCTTATCAGAGCTAGTAGATGCAACTCTGTTTTAGTCTCCACCCAGTATCTTAATTTCTTAAGCATTTTGTAATTAGATTTGGAAAAAGCTCTACTCAGAGGGAACAACTCAAAAAATATCTCCACTTCCCCATCTATATCTTCGATATTCAGTTCCTGAACCTCCTGAATATCCTGCTCACTGAAATTCCAATTTCTGGTTTTAGTATAACTCAATAGATATGCAAACGGAGATATATCAACTCCATAAGATTTTATGTTGAGTTCTTTAGCTCTTAATAGTGTAGTTCCACTACCTACGAATGGATCCCCTATGGAATGGATATCTATATATTGAGAAGCTAGAGAGATACATCTATCGATCAATCTCCAGGAGAAACCCTCTTTGTATGGATACCAGTTATAGACTGGTCTCTTTAGATTATCCAAATAGTTAAACATCATGAATTTAAATATATCCACGCACTTTTTAAATTATGGACTATAGAATAGAGCAGAATGGATACACAGAATCTATTATAGTAAATTTAAATCCAGGTGAACATATCTACACACAGACTGGTGCTCTAATAGCTAGTAGAGGGGATATCAAGATAGAAGTGGAAACAATTACAAAATCACTTCTCCAATCTTTCAAATCCATGTTTGTAGGGGGAGAGAGTCTATTCAAGAATAGAATAGAGGCTATACAAAAAGCTGAATTGGTAGTAGGAGGAATAGTTGGGAAGATAATTAAGATAGATTTAGATAATTCTCCATTGTATATAAACGATGGTGCCTATTTAGCCCATATGGGTGAAATAGAATTCAATTATGAGCTTACTGGAAAAGGATTGGACATAATAGTTAAAGGATTGACAACCTCTGCAGGATTCTTCATAGGTAAAATCACTGGTAGAGGAACGATCTTCCTTGAGGCTCAAGGTGGTGTTAGAGAATATAATCTGCTACCTGATGAAATTCTATTAGTGGATAATATGAATTTTATATGCACTGATATAGATTGGAAAGAGAAAACGAGTATAATATCTCCTAATAAAGGTATAAAATCCACTCTACTCTCTGGAGAAGGAGTTTTTATTAAATTCGTAGGGCCTGGTAAAGTTTGGGTTAATACTAGAAATATACCTAGAGTTTATTATAGTGGAGAGCAGTAATATTGATTTGAATAATCAATATTTATCTATAATCTCTATCAAATTTGTTAACAGTTTCTCTGGATTCTGATTAGTATATAACTTCCCACCATAAACCTGGGGATTTGATGATCCCATATCTACTCTATTAGCTAAATTTTTCAGATCATTATCGAGTTTATTGAATATCTGTTGGTGATCTGCATATTGTTTATGTAATCTAATCGAAATCTTGTAGAAATCTCTATATTTAGAGACCACCACTATATTCTTAGAATGCTCTCCAAACATATCATTAGCTATTGATCCAGTATCCTGTTGATCTTCTACAATAACACCATATGTTCTATTAGTCTTTTGATTATAAAGAATATTGTATCTATCTACGGAGAGCTTCTTATGTAGCTGTTTATATAGATCCTCTGCACAATTTGTAATAGTGGTGTCAGATTCTGATAGATGATTTAAAATATTATTATATAATTCGCTATTATATTTCCCGAGGTGGGTATCCCCCATCACTGAGGTTATTGCTAAAATCCTTAACATACGTCTTTCTATATCGCTCATACGCTCAAGTACTTCCATCTGCATTAATGCTCTGTATAACAATAAACCATTACTTATACAATGTTTTCTTATTATGTATAACTCATGAACAGTTCTTAGGTCCTTAGATTTTACACTTTCTGTATCTCTTGTTAAATGATGATCTATCACTAGTACTTTTGGAGCATCAGATGTGGATTGATCTATTGTACTATCTACAACGATATCTAGTTTGGATTCTATTTTATTAGATGATGAATGTATCTTAAATGTGTCATGTAACAATTTTATCTCCATTGGTTGGAGATCTGTTACAGGGGTAATCTTTGAATTTGCTATCTTTAGAATTAATAGAGATGTTATTGCATCTACATCAGGATTTCTATGAGTATGTACTGCATCTGCCTCTTTCAGAAATCTATCAAATTGCTTAATCTCCTGAAGTTCTAAAATTGGTTGAGAAAAAATATTCAAAATAGTACACCTCAAGAATCAGTACTTATCCTTTAAGCTCCTGCTCTAGTGCACTTCTTAATCTCTCTAGAGCATCTCCTTTAACCTTCACCTGTTGCTCCAACTCCTTGATCTTATTATCAATTAACTCTAGATTGGTGGATATCTCTTTAATAGCCTTACTTTTCTCTATAGGAATTACTACTGATCCGTACAATTTGTAAACCACATTTCCTTGGTAAAGATTCAGTGTATCTAAACTTCGCTGGAATTCGATTTTTTGCAATTTCCATTGATCAAGAACATCTATCATCCCTCTAAGCTCAGCTTCTCTTCTCTGGAACTCTACTATTCTCTCTTCAATCTTCGATCTATCTATCATATTTTTATGATATTCTAATCTATTTAAATATCTATCGATCTAGATCTTCGATAGAAATCATTTTTAAGATTATCATTATGATCATAATTTAGATACTCCAGCTTTAATCCGAATATATAGGTATCTTTGATTTTCTTAGCCCTTGCCGCCTTTATTTTGTGTAACACATCATAGAGATCGCTAGCAATATCTATTAGCTCCTCCTTACTATCTATTTCTAGTTTTCTCTCAGCTATTCTATACACCGGATTTGCCAGATTATCGTATATTCTTTCCAGAATCTCCTGTGCAGTTCTAAAAGACCTCTCCTTAACAGCATTATCAAACTTTTCAAAATCCTCTTCTATACTATCCAAATTATAATAATTCTGTAAGATTATAAAATTCAGTAATGACGCTGTGAATTCGGGATACTTGGATAGGTGTATATGAAGTTTGGATAGATATTCATGATAATTATCATGACAGTTTCTACATAGAGATATGTAATTAGCTACAGAATCCGCCCCTCTCTTGGATCTTGGTACTATATGATGTATCGTAAGCTGAATATACCATCTCTTCTTCACTCTCTCCATGTGACCATTGTAGCAAGCTACACAGTGTTTATAGATAGATTTTACATCCTCTTTAGGATTGCTCATATAACATTACTCCTTACAGATTCTAGAGAGGAAGCTTGTTTGAGATTTGATAGTATATATTTTCTAAACATCTCAACAACCTTCCCCTTATCAGGATGCTCATCCAAGGCATATTCTAGTACTTCGTCAAAAGTTTCCACATATATTATCCTATTAGGATCTTTATCTAGAACATCTTGCTCTAAAACTTTTGGTACTAGAACATATGATATGTTTCCATCTATTGCGGCTCTGATCTTCTGATTTATCCCCCCAACTGCAAGAACCCTACCTTTCAGATCCAATGAACCTGTCATAGCTATATCCTGTCTTATTGGTATTTTAGTGAGAGAGGATACTATACCAGTAGCTATAGCAATAGATGCAGAATCACCTTCTGTTCGATAGCTCTGTACAAACTCAATATGGATATCATGATTGTTTATTTTATCACCCATTACACTCTTTATGAAACCTAGAATCACATCTATAGATTCTTTGGCTATGTTACCCAAACCACCAGTAGGATAAACATTACCTTTTCTCTTGGTTTTGATTGTTGTAACTTCAATCGGTAATACCATTCCTTTGACAGGATATCCTAGAGTATCTGTCATAACTGCCAAACCATTAACCATCCCTACAACCTTTCCCATGTTATAGAACTTCCTGTATCTACGTATATTCTCCATGTGTTTTGATATTATCTGCTCCTCTACAGTTCTCATTTTAGATCTAGCTGTTCTGACATGTTCTGCTAATACGTAATTTGATCCATCTCTCTTAGCTATATCTCCAGCTTCTCTAACGATTCCCCCCAATTCTCTCAATCGGAGAGTTAGATATCCTCCTCTACTAGCCATCTCTCTAGCTATCTTGATTACTTCATCCACAGCTTCTCTAACAAAATGAGGTATCTTCCCATCTTTTCTAACTTCTTGTGCTATGAATACTGCTATCTTATATCTATTTTCAGGAGTATCTTCCATCTCATCATCCATATAGACTTCATAACCTTCTCCTCGGATTCTACTTCTGAGTGCTGGATGCATCAGTTCAATATCTTTGTAGTTACCAGCAGCTACCAGTACGAAATCAGTAGGTGCGGGATATGTCTTAACAAGAGCTCCAGAAGAGTTCTCACTCTGTCCTGTTATGGAAAATTGCTTCTCTTGCATTGCTGTTAATATTTTCTGCTGCTGATCTATAGATAGGGTTGCAATCTCATCGATAAAAAGTACTCCTTTGTTAGCCTTATGAATTGCTCCAGCCTCAACTCTCAGATGTGGTGGAGTTCCAAGTCCTCCACTCTGGAATGGATCGTGTTTCACATCACCTAGCAGAGCTCCTGCTTTTGCTCCAGTTGCATCTATAAATGGAGCAGATAGCCTATTAGAATTATCTACTATTAACTTAGGTGCATTTGATTGGAATGATGGTAATCGAGTAATGGATCCAAAGTTTTTAAAGAAAGGTATTATTATGTAATTCAATAGTAAAAACGATAGAGCGGATGTGACTAGGAATCCTAGGAGGTTCTGCATATTATTAGAGCCTAGATATCCTATCATCAGAGATGCCAATAGAGCTAAAGCTGTATCTGTAGATGATCTCTTCCTGTTAGCCATTGTATCTGTAGATATGCTCTGAATCCTTGCATAGTACTCCACTATTCTCCTACCTAGTCCTCTCTTGTCTGTTAGATAATAATAGATCTGATCCGATTTTCTCTCTCTAGTTAATCTCTCAATCAATGCTAATTCTTTAGGAGTATAGTATATGGCAAATCCATTCCTTATTATGTAATCAAAATCTGGATATGTGCGGACTGTTTTGATAATCGGTTCATTCTCTATAACTGAATTTGGGTATACTAGAATATCTTCCAGTTCATTTCCTGTTTCTAATAACTCTGCCATAGCTTTTGCTAACATGCTCTTACCTGTACCGGGGGACCCTATCAATAGCACATGTCTTCTCTGTTTGCTAGCTAATCTAATTATTTCTTTAGCTCTTTCCTGACCTATAACCTGGTCTATTAACTTTTCTGGAATTGTTATCTCTTCAGTAGTTCTAAAGTTGAATTCTGTCATTTTCAATACCATAATATGTGAGAATGTTTTTTAAAGCTTGTTTAGCCTTTTCTTCCCCTTCCACTACGATCTTACCATCAGTTTCTCTTATGTTCAGACCTAATGAATATCTGTTATTCAACTCATTTAGAATCTCCATATCATTCTCCAATCTTTTGATTACCTCAACTTTCACATCAATTACTCTACCAGCAAGAGGGTGATTATGATCAACCACAACTCTTCCTGAACCCACGTGTTTAACATAACCCTCTAAGCCCTGTATAATTACTCTAACTCCTGGAGCAATTTTATCTCTTTCATCACCAAAAGCTGATATTGAATAGGTTCTAATCATATCTCTCCTCCTCTCTCCAAATGCA
>JAUQPY010000019.1 GCA_030550115.1 Microcaldota archaeon | reverse complement strand
GAATCCTATCAATTCAACATTAGAAGATCCGGAGGGAATGAACAACCTCCACAAGATCAATCACCTCCTCAACAGCAAGAGACCCCACCTACTGATCAGCAGAATCAATCAAGTACTGATCAGAACGTAACCACAGGCACTATTCAAACAGATTCAAACACTACTACAACAAACATAGACCTTAACACTTCCACAGAGATCACTCCTGATTCCAATACTTCTGATCAAGAACAATCTATTCCTTCTAGTATATTCATTCAAGATCAATCAAACAGGGATCGAACTACAATAGAGACCGAACAGTCTTCAGTAACCAACCAACAGGTAGTAGTTATAAGTGATATGGAAGGATCTGATAGAACTATCGATTTGGAAAGATCCGATGCAGAAACTGATTCCAATTCAAATGATCAACAGATGCAGAGTGATACAGAATTGAAAGATGGTTCCACTGATAAGAACAATCTGATGAATGTAAACAGGGTAATCAATAGTGTTGCAGTTATCCTAACCTCACCTCAATCTATAGTAGGTCTATTAGGAGTTGGAGTATCGATAATCTTCATAATACTCAGAACGGTGAAACTAACTATATTAAGAGGTGAGAAGAATATGATAATAATAAAGAATCTGTTCAATAAACCTGTTAAGGGAGTAACAGTGAGAATTCTGGACAAAGAATTCCAATCTGATGAAAATGGAATGGTGGTAACAGATTTACCAGTGGATAAAGTGGAAATTAAGGGGTTGTGGGTAATAACCAGAAAATAGTTTAGGAATTTTGGTGAGGTTTTTTAAATATTTATTCTATATCTAAATAGAAACAGGGCCTGTAGCTCAGCTTGGATAGAGCGACGGCCTTCTAAGCCGTAGGTCGTGGGTTCAAATCCCACCAGGCCCGTATAGAATTTATGATATAATATGCTCTAAAAGTTAATTTTTTAAATATTTTTTAGAGATATACTATATAATGAACTTACAATATGTAAAGATCATATCAAATCTAATCTCTAAACCAAAGTATTTGATGATGATAATCATAGTATTTATCGCCTATCATATTATAATATCTTATATCAGCACATTCCAGTTGAATATATCTCTAATAGATAGATTGGATTTTCATATTTACATGTTACTCCAGGATCCTATCAAGATGATATTTCAACTAATAACTCCAATAGCTATAGGAGTGTACATAATATTAAGCACATGCAACTCTACAAGAGCTAAATTATCTATTCCCTTAACGGCAACTCTAGCTTCTAGTATATCCTGTTTAGGTTGTACTATCCCAATAATGGCTGGTGCTGGGATATTATCATCTGTTTTAGGTAGTTTTATATCTCTCTTAGTACCAATATCATTTTTGATAATTATGTACTCAGTTATAAGAAAAATAGATGAGATGAGTCTATATAATAGATACTGTCAATAGATATATTCGCTACCATCAGCTCTATCATATACTTTTATATCAGCTTTCTGTATCACTTCCCTAAGTCTATCTGATTCATCATATCTCTTGGTTTTTCTAAGCTCAGCTCTGTAATCACCTAGAGATTCTAATAATCTATCCAACTTCTTCTTGGAATCATCTTTGAGCTCAAGTCCAAATATGAACGATATTTGGTTTATGAAATTCAGTATCAGATGTTTAGAGATTCTATCTACTGGATGAGTATTGAAATAGTTTATTATACTAAACAGAATGCTCATAGCTCCAGGCGTATTCAGATCGTTATCCATGTTATTATAGAACTCTTGTATTGAATTCACTAGAAAATTTTTATTATCAGTATTGTTTATATCAGATGGCTCAGTTGACTTTATTCTATTGTAGAACTGTACTAGAGTGTTATAATTTTGATAGGCTTGTTGTATTGCTTCTTCTGAATAGTCAATTGGACTTGAATATTTAACACTAGCAAACATCATCCTAACAGCCATAGGATCGTATCTAGATAGAACATCTCTAATAGTTACAAAATTCTTCAGACTCTTACTCATTTTCTCCCCATTCACAGTTAGAAATCCGGTATGTATCCAGAAATTGGCAAATTTCCTCCCTGTGTAACATTCACTCTGTGCAATTTCATTCTCATGATGAGGAAATATTAGATCTCTAGCTCCACCATGAATATCTAATGTAGCTCCTTTTGAGTACTTTAGAGCCATAGCGCTACACTCTATATGCCACCCTGGTCTCCCTCTTCCGAATTTAGAATCCCAAGTGTAATCATCAGTATACTTCCACAGAGCGAAATCACTAACATTTCTTTTAGTAGGATCGGGCTCTATTCTATGCTTATCTATCTCTTGTATAGATTGATTAGATAGCTTACCATATCTATCAAATTTAGAAATATCAAAGTATATCCCCGTTCTGGTTCTATATGCATAACCTTTATCCATTAGAGCCTGTACTATCGTCTCTATTTCAGATAGATGTTCTGACACCTTTGGGTATACATCTGCAGGTATGATGTTTAGAATATTAAACAATTCTAGTGCTCTGGTATGATAGTGATCGGCTATTCTTATAGGATCCTCACCAGTCTCTTTAGCTCTATTGATAAGCTTGTCATCGATATCTGTTATATTCTGAATGTGAAAGACTTCATAACCTTTGAATATTAGGTATCTCTTGAGAATATCAAAAGATATATAAGTTCTAGCATGTCCAAGATGTGCGTCATCATAAGGAGTTAATCCACACACATACATTATAACTCTATTTGGAGTGTTTGGTATAAAGGGCTTTATAGTTTTATCGTAGCTATCATATAGCTTCATATAGGTAGCCCCTCTAGAATGCCCTTATCCTTTAGGTATTGGACTTCAATGGCTTTGTATTGCCAAACTATATCCCCTCTTTCATCACCCTGCACATCCCATGGTTTCACCAATACCAAATCCCCTTCTTTTACCCAAAATTTGCTCTTCATTCTACCAGGAATTCTACATACTCTCTCCTTACCATCTTGACAGTGACACAACATTCTAGCTCCTCCCATCTCAGATATTACCACAGCGAACAACTCTCCATTCTGCGGCATTCTTATATCTTTAGCATCAAACTCCTGATCTTTCATCTTATCACCCTAGATGCACCACATATTTCACAAACCAATAGTTTTAGGCCATCCTTCTCTACAATATGTGTATCTGGACCCTTACATTCATTACATCTGACGTATAATTCAAAAAATGAATTAACTTTGATCTCTAGATTATGTGCTGGAACTCTCCTATGTATCAGTAGTTCCTCACCTTTATCATCTATAGGGGCACCTAATTCTCTCTTAAAAAATCTGATCATAAAATCCCTATCTCTTCTAAACAATTCTACAAATCTATTAAAATTCTTCCAGATAGTTATAGATCCCTGATAGACTATTTCAACTTTCGGAATCTCAAATCTGTTTCCTGAAGAACTCTTATTACCTAGTTTGGAATACAGATTATCTAACATCTGAACATATTTGTCATTCATCTATTTATATAGAGATATATTGATTTAAATACATATCTCCTACCATCTGATCCAGGAACACAGTAGCATAACTACCAGATGGAAGGGAAAATTCGATATAATCATCATAGATCTTTAAATCTTTAGGAGTAACGAACATTGATCTAGTACTTCCTCTGGCATTCAGAAATCTAAGGTTCTTCATTCTAAACATCTCCTGCTCTATATTTAATCCATCTAATATCTCTTTCTCATATTTATTTAGCTCTGTATCCCATCCGACTAGATTCAATGTATCAGCATAATCATTCATATCAAATCTTATATCCAATTCTTGATTGAATATATATGATTGTACCGAATGTATAAACATCAGAGAGAAGTTTCTGGGTAGCATCTTCCATACTCTAATATCATTGTATCTAGATCTGAGCTGAGATATCATTCTCTCATGCTTAAGATATTTTGGAAATTCATTCTGTCTGATATCACCTTCTTCTCTAGGTTCATACAGATATAAGTCCAAAGCTTCAGACATCCTACCTTGTAGCAATGCTATACCCACTCTGAGATTTATACCATTTCTACCAAATCTCTGACTTCCAAAGTAGTTCATGAATCTCCCAGAAGTATCTCTAATTCCCTGTGCTATCTTAGATGTATCTGCTCCTGTATAAACTCTGAACATATTTCCCCAAAGATCCCCCATAGAGATTCTACTGCCCTTACCTGCTAGTATTAGAGAGATATCTTTCAGTTTGATGTTAAGGGATTTTTGAGATGAGATACGTTGATATGTAGTAGCTCTCTTATCCTTCATCCCAGCAAATCCTATATCTCTAAATCTTAGATTATTGTTTTTAGCTATCTCCATAATAGCATTATCGGTAGCCCAATTAGATTTTTTTAGTATGTATATGTTATGATCTCCCGGCTCAGAGATCTTGTAGTTATCATCAACTATATTCCCTCTACTATCTATTTCATACACATAAAATGTATCTACATCTAATCTGAAACTAACTGATTTCTTGTGTGTAAAGAATCTCATATTAATCTATTCTGTTTAAGATTACTTTTTAATCTCTGTTCATCATAACCTAATGAAGACATTATCTTCAATACTGCGGGTAGTATTTGATGATCTATGTAGTAATCTGGATCATATCTCAGATTGTTTTTTATAAATATCTCTACAGGTTCTGCTCTACTTGCTATGTTTCCAGATCCAGCACTTATGATGTATTTTATAACTGCTCCAGATAATCTTCTCTTATCCCATCCTAGTGCCATAAGCTTCTTAGCTGCAACCAATTCTGGCATAACATTTTTATAATCATCTATATCTTTAGATAGCTTCGTATATATAACAAGCTTCTGAGGGTCTACCTTTCCATATTTTAGAGTCTCAATTGTTTCTCTAACTCTCTTAACCGCACCTTCTACATCACCATCTCTCAAGATCCTAGTTAGTACCTCCTCTTGTAATTCTCTTGCCAATTCGCACCAATCTCTTCTAACCAATTCGAACCCACGTATCTTTATATTCCCATCTTCTCTTATTAGAGCATATTTCTTCTTTGCACCAGTATCATCACTTCGCTTACTCACAAATATACCTCTCTTGTAGAATCCTTCGATCTCCATTTTCATAGTCGGAAAAGTTGAGTTTACCATATCCACAAATTCTAACACTTTCTCCTTAGTACTGTATATAATAAATATTGAATCAGTGTCTGCGTATACAACCTCCATCCCTGCACTTTGAGCCATGTCTATAACTTGCAGAATTATATTTCTACCTATCTCAGTAACCTTCTCTGCAGCTTCCTTGAGGTAGAATCTGGATCTACGATAAGCCATATAACCATAGAATGAATTTGCAATTATCTTCAGGGCTTGAGATTTTATTTCCAGAGATCTATCCTGTTGTTGTTTGATTAGATTCTTTATTTTCATACGTTCATCAACAATTCTCTTTAGAGTAGTTGGAATGAGTCCTAGAGGTTCGCTCAGAAAATCTTTATCCCCTAAATGAGTATAGTAATCTATGTTGTTAGCTATTATAATAGAAGGGTACATACTTGCAAAATCTAGAACAGCTATATTCTCATATAACCCAGGCTTAGGCATCTTAACATACCCTCCCTCGTAACTCTCCTCCTCATGTTCTTGGTAGATATCTGGAATGATGTATTTAGAATACCCTTCAGATACAATGAGGTTATCGACTATTTTACTTGAATACCCTCTGATCAGATCTTGTAGATACATTCTAGATAGATTGGATAGTTCTAACATCAGAGGTAAAAATCTCCTGTAGATTCTGTCTGTAGCTATGGCATCACCCTTATTATATTCCAATAACCTATCTCGATCATTTTCCCAAAGATGCCAGATCATATCTTTATCTATTTCGAATTTCTTCTCCCCAAATATTTTATAGTATACGTGAGAGAGACTAAAATCATCTAAATCTAGTATCCCAAATCTACTCAGAAGAATTGCCAATCTATATACATCAAACACAATTCTTCCAGGTATGTTGATCGGATCTCTGGTGGGTAATCCATACCTAGCTATATTGAAATCTATCCCTAACTTTTTAGCTCTATTGGCTAGATAGGGAAGATCAAATCTCTCTAGGTTGTATCCTACTATTATATCTGGGTCATATGCTCTAACTGCATTCAAGAAAGATGTGATTGTATCCTGCTCATCATCTTCAGCTATTACCTCTACATTCCCTTCATACACATATGCTATACTAACTATCCTGTCCTTATCCGGATCAGGAAACCCTTCTAGATTATATGTTTCAATATCAAATGACATACTGGTTAGATTAGACAATCTGTATTCAGGATACAATCGATTATCATTTATAAACCTGGTTTTTGGAGTTAATGTTTTTTCAAACTCTCCATCAGGAACTTTTATCAAATCCACCATTTCCATTCTTTTCCAGATCTTCCTCAATTCGTTTCCCCTATTGAAAGAGTATCTATATGCATCCTTGTTTATCACTTCATAATGATCTCTATAAAACACATAGATATTATTTTTATCATATTTATCATCTATATGTAATATCATTTCACTCTATGTACTTATCAAATGGTTTTATAACCCCGTATCTTGCTGATATTGATCTCACATCTATCCTACACATCTCTTCTGAGGAAACTGTTACTGGAATTATTTGATCTATGAATGTTGCCAGTGCCGGTATAAACTTAACTAGATCGGAAGTGGTAACCATATTACTACATATACCCTCATCTCTAGCTAATCTTGCTACATTCAGAATACAGTTGTTATAATTATCACTGACAAACAGAACTCTAGTGAGATCTGCTAAGGTCTTATCAAATGCATATATAGACACAGATATATGATCAAAAGAGAATAGATATTTCTGTATTTCTCTACAACTCTGTAGGGCTCCGGCTACATCCCCAATAGCTGCTCTATAGTATGCTTGTTCTCTATAACAATTCATGCCTATGGATACATCCTTGATTTTGCTACAATCTCTTGTAAATTGTACAGGTTGCAAACAACCTGAGATCAGAAGAATGAATGCTAAGAATAAATATTTCATTTTATCCCAATATATTTCTCAAAATACTTTAAAATATCTTTGTGATTCATTCCTAATCTCACATAAGATACAATTTCCCTGCTCTTGGTCTTTACAGCAATAAGAGATATAAATCCCAGATTTTCCAATTCAGATAAGTAATGTTTAAACCATTTCAGACTCTTAGCTTTTCTACCAAAAACACTTTCAGAGATCTTTATGTAGTTATTATATAATTCTGATATAGATAACATATCCTGAAGTGTTGATTCAAAGAGGTCTTTCTGCTTTCCGGATAGTGACTTAGCTATTGAGTACAATACTATCTGTATATTCATAGGCATTGCTCTTATAGCCTCTGCAACCACATCGAATTCTATCATATCTACTGCCCTATCTACATGATCTACTGTTAATTTGTTTGCATTCTCAGTTTCACAGATCTCTAGTGCTCTGGATAATAACTTGAGTGCGTATCTTGCATCACCACTCTCAGCTGTTGCTAATGCAGCTATCTTAGCTATAGCTCCTATATCATATTCTCCATCGATAGCCATCTCAACTCTAGTCTTGAGTATATCCCTTAACTGTTCTGCAGAATATGGTTTGAAGAATAGCTCTATATCATTAAGAGATGATAGTGTTCTTGGATCTAATTTAGATTTTAACTGTATTGAGTTAGTGATTAGAATCATCCCTATGGATATATTGAATCCATCATCTATTCTGGAGAGAGTGTATAGTAGGTCATCAATATCTCTGACAAAATCGGCTTCATCTATAACCAGAACAAGATTTTTTGATCTATTCTTCAATCTAGCTATGAAATAAGATATAGGATATCCCAATTTTTCCTCATCCTCGGTAACCTTAGATAGGATCTTGTAAGAAGTGTTGTAGAGTCGAGCATTTAGATAGACTACATCAATATTCTTAAATGATCGATGCTTGATTATATACTTTATAACAGATGTTTTACCAGATCCAGTAGGTCCATATATGATTATGTTTGGCATCTGTTCTCCCTGGTCAAATCTCTCAAGATACTTAGATACAATCTCTATCTCTCTTTCTCGGTATGGTAGATTTGATGGGAGATATTGAGGACTTAGGACAGCTCTGTTTATAATTTTCATCCTACTCATAACATGATTTATTTTTTAAAAACATATCTTTTTAGCTGCTTGAAAGCTAATGCTCTATGAGAATAATCTAGTTTGAAATCAGGTCTCTCTGCAAGAGTGAATGATTGTCCTTTTGGTATCAGTATAGGATCAAATCCAAATCCCTCTCCCCTCTCTCTATCAGATATCTCCACCTCTAGAATTCCTCTGAACAATCTTATCCCATTATCATCAGCATATGCTACCACAGTAACCATCCTACCAGATCTGTCCTGTTTATCTCTCAATAGATCTAACACCCCTTTGCATCCTAATCTCTTATGCAGCCAAACACTATACTCACCCGGAAATCCAGATAGTGCGTTCAGAAACAATCCAGTATCCTCTACAACGAGAGGTTGTTTGAGTTTTGAATATGCTTGTAATGCCTTTGACATGGCGATTACATCTATACTATCTTGAGGCTCGTTGAGATCCATCCTGTGCATTTCTAGGGATGGGATAATATGTTTGGCCTCATTGAATTTATGTATGTTAGAAGTTACAAATAGCATGAATTCCATATAGGAAGGAAGTTTTTAAAATCATAAATCCAATTAATACTTATGATTACAAATCAAGTATGGGTAGGATCCGGAGCTGCAGTTATAGCGGGATTGATAGCAGTGGTCAATTGGTCCTATAAGATACCTGAGATAAAGGTAATCGATGAGAGAGCTACCGGACTTGTTATTGAGTATAATTACCCAAAGAGAGATAATCGAAATTATCTATTAGGGTTAATAACTAGTGGCTCTAGCATTCTATTCAAGAAGGAGAATGGAGATTGGAACAGCTATTCAAATAACGTTATAATCATGGAATCTAGAGCTCCTTTTAATCTTAGTGGAAAATCCTTCTTACCATTCTCTGCTCCAAACAGCCATTATATGATTGTTAAGAATAATATTCGACGTACATTTAGAGTCAGAGAGAGATATCACGAATATCAATACAGCAATTTTAGATTGATAACAGAATCAGAGAGATCTGAGGATGTACATAGATTGTTAACAGCACTAGATAAGCATATAAGCAAACTTGCTTCTGATACCAGATTCACTCTATTACCTTTTGATGTGATAATGGTAGATCTTCCAATACCTAGCGTTATATTGAATGATAATAGGATGATAATAGGTAATAAGGATAGGCTTATGGAATTGCTTCACGAATTCTCTCATGTGATATCTATGTTTAACAACTATAAGGTTTTGGAAGCTTCATTATACTTGTATAGAAATCCACATAGATTTGCAGAGAGTAAATATTTTGATACAAAAGTAGGACACCCACACACTAATATCTCAGAGATGATAGCTAGTATTATAACACTGTACATAGCTGGTAAGGATCCAGAATTGAGTGGTAAAGATAGGGAGATGTTTCAGATGATTATATCGCACTATCGTCTGGATGAGTTAAGAGGTGAAATTAGTGGAATTATTGGCAAGAGGGAGTGAAAGTTATATATACTTGGATAGATCCCGGAATATAGTGATAAAAGACAGGGTTAGGAGGGAGTATATGGAAATTGATCTAGATGAGAAGTTAAGGAAGATCAGAACTACTACTGAATATAATATTCTTAGGAAGCTATATGGAGAGATGAATGTACCTAGACCCATATCAAAATCCACATATCAATTTGAGATGGAATATATAGATGGGGATAATCCAGAGCTAGATAGGGAAATTGCATCGTACATTGGCAAGATGCTTAGGAAACTCCATGATAAGGGGATAATCCATTATGATCTATCAGTTTATAACATTCTCTATGATGGGGAGAGGTATTATATTATAGATTTTGGTTTGAGTTTTTACAGTAAGAAACTAGAGGATATAGCTAGTGATATATTAGTAGCTATATCGCAAGCAGTGGATTATGAAGATGTGATACTAGAGTCTTATCATCCGGATCCTGCTATAGTTGCAAGAATTCATGAGATAAGATCTAGAGCTAGATATGCTGATATATGAAGTTGTAGAATCTTTAATATTGATATCTCTTCTAATACTTCTAATTGAATTCAAGTTATTTTCCTACAAATCTGATCTAGATTTACTGGAGTTTAGATATTACTATAGTTCCTGTATGAATAGAGTTTATGGAGATGTATATCTAGAGCAGGTAAGAAACATAGCTAGAGTCTTTAAAAACAATAAATATGGGGTTCTAGAGTTAGATGAGAATTGTTGAAACTCTGCTAATTTTCACGATTATCTTGAATGTGTTATATACGATTTATTACTATTACATCGGATATACTGAGTTTGAAATCAGAAGGCAGGAGCATCTGAAGATCAAATCACTATTATTGGAGGCTAGTCAGAGATATATAGAACAGAATTCATATACAATATCTGGTTCTGATAGTATGGAGTATTTAGGTAGAACGATACTCATAGATACGCATCCTAGTGGTAAGGATTGTATATATCGTTATATGAACCTATCTGGGAGGATCTCTAAAATTTTTTTCTGTAGTGAATAAAAAGATATCTAAAGATATTCATTACATGACTGAACTCCTTTATCTAGATGATAGCTATATTAGAGAACTAGAAGGCCAGGTTATTAGAGTAGATGGAAATCATGTGATACTAGATAGAACTATATTCTATCCTAGAGGTGGTGGGCAACCTAATGATACTGGATATATTGGTAGTGCTAGAGTAATAGATGTATACAAGGAAGGAGATGATGTAGTACATGTGGTGGAAGGATCTGTGACAGAAGGCAGAGTTAGAATGGTTATTGACTGGGAAAGGAGGTATAGGTTAATGAGAATGCATACTGCAGCACATGTGCTAGCTGGCGGTGTTATGTATGGTAAATATAAGGCTATGATCACTGGAAATCAATTAGATACAGATATATCCAGGTTTGATTTTAATATAGATAATTTTGATAGGGAGTTGATGGAAAGAGCTGTAAGAGAAGCTAATGAGATTATAGCTAGGAATGCTAGGGTTAGAGTGTATTATATTAGCAAGGAGGAGGCATTAAATAGACCGGATTTGGTAAAATTATATAAGAGGGATTTTTTAGAAAAATTGGAACGAGTTAGGATTGTAGAGATTGAAGGGGTGGATATACAAGCAGATGGGGGAACTCATGTGAGAGAATTATCAGAAATAGGAAAGATAGAGATTGTTAAAATGGAGAATAAGGGTAAATCCAACAGGAGAGTGTACTTCAGAATAATTCCGTAAGCTTTTAAAAACTTATTTTAATCTATTTTATTGGGTGATAAATATGAAAATAGAATTGAAAGTGGTAATGGCAGATAAGAGTTATATGGGTAGAATGTTGATAGGTCTGAACAAGAAGACTATGGATGGCCTGGAGATCCATCCAGGTGAAATTATAAGAGTTACAAAGGGTAATCAGATAACTCATGGAATCGCATGGCCAATGAGAATAGATCCTGACCAGATAGCTCTAGATGGAGTTTTCAGAAAGAACCTGAATGTATCATCTGGTGACATTGTTGAGATTGAAAAGGCAGAACTCAAGGATCTGAATAGAGTAACTGTATCTATAATGTTGGATCAGGATTTGCATCAGTATGAACATGAATTCAAGAGAATGATACTTGAATATTATATTGATAAACCTCTAACCGTTGATAACGTGTACATCTTGCCTCTATACGAGCCAATATTCTTCAAAGTTGTTAGAACCTCACCCGATAGAGCGGGAATGGTTAGAGCTAATACTATTATAGAGATGAGCTCTACCAAGGAGATAGAGGGAATTCCTAGGGTTACCTATGATGATATTGGTGGGTTGGATGACGCTATTCAGAAGATTAGAGAGATGGTAGAATTGCCTCTAAAACATCCAGAACTGTTTCAGAGATTAGGTATAACTCCTCCAAAAGGAGTATTGCTGTATGGACCTCCTGGAACTGGAAAGACGCTATTGGCTCAGGCTGTTGCAAACGAAACTAATGCAGCCTTTTATCACATAGCTGGTCCAGAGATAGTTAGTAAATGGGTTGGTGAATCTGAGGAGAGACTGAGGAAAATTTTTGAGAAAGCAAGGAAAACTGCCCCATCTATAATATTTATAGATGAAATCGACGCTATAGCTCCTAAGAGAGCTGAAGTGGTTGGGGAAGTGGAGAAAAGACTGGTTGCTCAATTACTGACTCTAATGGATGGTTTAGAGAGAAGAGGAGAGGTGATAGTAATAGCTGCTACTAATAGACCTGAAGAGATAGATGAGGCACTTAGACGACCAGGAAGGTTTGATAGGGAGATAGAGATAAATCCTCCAGATAGAAATGGTAGATTGGAGATTCTGAAGATACACACAAGGAATATGCCTCTACAGGATGTTGATCTGGAGAGAATAGCTGATATTACTCATGGATATACTGGAGCAGATATATCAGCATTAGCAAAGGAGGCTGCATTAGCTGCTCTTAGAAGATATCTGAAAGATGAGAATTTCAAGAAGATGTTAGAACAGGATAAGTTGGATCAGAATCTGATAAACAAGATCGTAGTCACTCAGGATGATTTCTATATTGCAATGAATCAGATTCAACCATCAGCACTAAGAGAGATATACGTTCAGAAACCTAATGTGAAATGGGAGCAGGTTGGAGGTCTGAAAAAAGTTAAGGAAGAGCTTAAGGAGATCATCCACTATAGCCTGAATAATCCAGAGATCATGGAGAGATTTGGACTTACACCTATCAGAGGAGTATTGCTGTATGGACCTCCTGGAACTGGAAAGACACTATTGGCTAAAGCTGCTGCAACAGAGGCTAATGCCAACTTTATAGTTATCAATGGACCTGAAGTGTTCAGTAAATGGGTAGGGGAGAGTGAGAAGAATGTAAGAGAGGTTTTCAAGAAAGCAAGACAGACAGCCCCATGCATTATATTCATAGATGAAATTGATGCAATAGCATCTACTAGAAGTTCTGATGAGGCAGAGAGTGTAGAGAGAAAGGTGGTAAATGCACTACTAACAGAGATGGATGGTATAAAGAACAATAGGAGAATATTGATAATAGGAGCTACTAATAGAATAGATATTATTGATCCTGCTCTATTACGACCTGGTAGATTTGATAGGAAGATTGAGATAGGAATTCCTAATAGAGAGGAGAGATTAGAGATATTAAAAATACATACTCAGAAGATGCCTCTGGATAGTGATGTTAAGCTAGAACAGTTGGTAGATATGATGGAGAATTATACAGGAGCGGATATATCTGATGTTGCTAGAGAAGCTGCTATGAATGCACTTAGAGCTAATGCAGACAAGGTAAAGCAAGAGCACTTCATAGCTGCAATAGAAAGTAAGAAAAATAGAGCTGTGACTAATCCAAAAGGCTATATATGAAACTTGGAAAATATGTGATACTCAAGGATAAGCAATTCTATACTGTGGATATGAGGCTGATTGGGAATGCTGTGGAAGTAACCAGGGAGCTAGCTAATACATATAACCTTTTACACATCCGAGATAGAGATTTGGATAGGGGGATTATTAAGAATTTGGATATCTACGATAAGCTAACTTATTACATAAATGTTCAGGTAGAGATTCACAGAGAGTTACAGGGATTGGAAAAATTGTTGGAGTTTCAGGTTAGATTGGTGGCAATTCCAGGGATAGCAAGCAAATATAGCTTATATAAAGCTATAATGATCGATCGATATGATCAGTTGGTGGATAATATAAGAGATGTTATCGTCTCTGATCCAGCTCTAGTTGACGGATTATTGAGTAAGTATAGAGTAATGGCATTAGGATTTAGAGATAGGCGAGTATTTCTAGCTATTGACATGTAAGTACGTGCTGGCATTCTTTTGTATCTAGAGGGACTCCTCCTAAAAATATTCTAATGTAACCTAGATATGGTATTCTA
Organism: Microcaldota archaeon; assembly: GCA_030550115.1. Lineage (GTDB taxonomy): Archaea > Micrarchaeota > Micrarchaeia > Anstonellales > J096 > JAADEL01. Next base: position 1,513 of record JAUQPY010000019.1, on the reverse strand, counting down.
ACAATAGGCTTACCTATTATTCTGGATGAGTTGAAAGGATAATTGCCAAATTGAAAGTCAAATATATTATTATTATCCCCTTTTGTAAAGTATAGACAATTATTCCCATCACAAAGTATAAACTGGACTCTGTGTATTATAAACCCAAATCTATAGAAGATATCTTTAGGATTTGGAGCATATACCACAGGATCCCCATTTTTAGGAGAGACTTTATATCTCTCTCCATTAACTTCAAATCCAGATACGCATATCTCCTGAATGTTACCTGTTCTGGTACACTTATCGTAGAAAATCTTCAAATCTCCGTAGATCTCTACAAATCTTTCTGGATGCTCATAAAATTCTTTACATATATTGGCCTCTCCTTTTGCTTCACAATACAACCAAATGCTCCTACCTAGATTGTAAGTGTAATTCTCATAGATCATGATAGGAGATGGATTGAATTTACCCTCTAATCTAATGCTATTAATATTACTAGCATCACCTATTATTAGAATATCCCCCTGTCTATAATTAGGTTCCATTGAACAGCTTGGGATTACGGAGAGAATCGGTCGGAAGGTATTTGAGGGAAAGATCAGTACTGGTTCGGGACTTGGTGCAGTACCTATTAACAAACCTATGATCTGAGTCAATAAGATAACTCCTAATATAGTGATAAATAATTCCTTGATAGTATTCACCCCTCCTTTATCTTTAGATGATCTCTTTATGTCTAGATAAGCCCCGTATACGATAACAAAGAATATCCCAAAACCAAAAATTACATTCTTAGTTATTAAGTACAACACAAGAAATATCCCGATCCATAATAATTGAACTTTCAGATCTTCTAGCTTAAAAACATCCATATCTTTTCAATAGCACTAAAAAAGTTTAAAAGATTTCTAGGTTTAAATAAAATGAGCCGGTGTAGCTCAGCTGGGTAGAGCGCCAGACTCATAAGGATTAAATATCCGGTGCTACCTGGAGGTCGAGGGTTCAAATCCCTCCACCGGCATATCTACTTAAACCCTATTTTTCAACTAGCTGTAAGTGATTGTTATCTAGACAAGTTAATGATGTTAGATATTTCTAGTATATAGGATCTGAGGAAGAGTAACTATTCTAAAACTTTAGCCCCATTCTCTTCTACTAGAATAGTTCTCTCGTATTGTGCTACTACTTTACCATTTCTCTCTTTTAACTCAGGGTATACATCTAAAAAGTCATTTAAGTATAATTCTCGAAGACTCATGTTGGTAACAGTCTCTCCAAATACGGATGCTAGCCATCTCTTAGCAAATGGGAGAGCTCTGTAATTATTCAGTATGTGTTCATAGACTCTAAGAGATGATCGTGGAACTCTTGACTTATTAAAATCTATAAGTGAAAATATTTCAATCCTTTTCGTGTCTACTACCTCACCACTACCATCTGGATATGTTGCAAACACCTCTATAGCAAATCTATCCCCTAATTTGAATCTATATTGATTACCATCTCTAACAGCAGGTACTGATGGTTC
>JAUQPY010000025.1 GCA_030550115.1 Microcaldota archaeon | reverse complement strand
AGGTTTCTAAGAGACTTGAATCAGCAAGAGCTCAGATTAAATTCATGGGTCAGAATTGGACTATAACGAAAGTTGATATTCCTGTTCAGACATCTGGACAACCTACTCAAAACAGTGAGATTTATACAGTTTCGGGAGCTGAAATACATTTAGCTAAAGAGGCAACTTACAGAATTATAAATGTTGGAGAGTCATTACAAACAGAAGACGGACAATATAGCGTGGTGTTGGATGATATAAATAAGAATGATATACTCAATAATCCAGCAATTATATCAGTTGTTGATAGAAACAACAATACTCTGGTTCAGGATCAGATTAGACCAGGAGAAACAAAGACACTACAATTGGGAGGAGGAAAGACTATAAAGGTACATGTTTACCAGACAGCACCTGGTACCATCCAGTTGGCAAAATGGGCAGAACTAGCAATTCTAAAGGACTCCATAGTCTTGAGACATGGAGATGACTTCTTGGATGATCAGAATACTGTATACACAGTAGGTTTAGGATTTGTACACAGAAGAGCAACTTCACTAACAAGTACATCAGAATTTACAGCAACAAACCTAAAAGAGATAGTTCTCTACGCAACAAACATAAATGAAAATATGAAGAAAGGTGATAAGTATTACCTAACAGATGTCCAAGGATATAAGATGTATGAATTATCATATGATGGTCTGAATGATCCAGGATTTAACAATGTTAATCTAAGATATACTACAAGTAGTCTAACAGGAACTTTCGCAGATGGTACTAATACTTTCAATGTTAATGAATATGTTGAAGTAACTCTATCAGAACCTGTTAGGTTTAATAATAATCTGGATGATGGTAGCGGAACTACAATAAGCGGAGAAGCAAGAACATTCTATTATGTAACTGTTGGAAGTGGTACTGCTGTTGGCTTTGGTACAGGGGACTTACTAGTTAGATACGAAAACAAATGGTATTTTGTCGATAACCCAGCCCCTCTATCTTTAGGTTATAGACCTCTAGGTAATCAATATGGTGGAATTGCTTTTACAGATTCTTCCCCATATTTAATCGGTGAGGATGTAGGGAGAGTTAATAATCTGGAACTATGGGGTATGATAATGGTAGAAGCAAATTCGACTACTAAGAAATTATTAAGCAGCATAGGAGCAGGAAATGATGATGAAGTGACTTATTCTTATGCAGTAACAACACCAGCAAATTATTTCAATAACTATGGTTATGGTCCTAGTGCTGGTCAGGATTATCAAACACTATTCATAACTCCTAGAGGTACAGAAGTTTCAGGTACAGGAGCTACTAGAACAATCAAAGTTCCTAGAGAGGTAAGAAGAGCTCAGCTATTCTTTAAGGCAACAGATATGGGTACAGTGGAGCCAAATTCAGTACCATTGAGCAATCTGGTAGAGGGGGAGACTAGAGATGTGCCTGGTACTGATATCAAGGTAAGAGTAGATAAGATTAATGTAGAGACAAGACTAGTAGGTACAGTTTCTGGTGGAGTAGCAACCCCAGATCTCAGCAATGTTAGAGCAGTAATAAGAGACGGAACCACTAGAACAACTAGTATGATGGTTGCAACACCTGCATACACAACTGGTTACCCAGATGTAGTTGTTCTAGATAATAGCCCAGAGGCCTCAGCTGGCACAGTAATACTAGTTGGAGGTCCTGTAGTTAACTCCAAGACCGCAGATGTACTTCAAGGAACTCAGAATCCTCTATCAGCTACAAACAGAGTACTTGTGAGAGAGGTTGCTCAGGGTAAGATAGTAGTAGCAGGATGGGAAGCAGCAGATACACTACAGGCTGTTGAACAATTCCTAGCACAGCTAAGAAGCTCCTAAACTTAGGAGCTTTTCCATTTCTTTTTTAATTCTTTTTTGTATATTTTTAATTGTGAAGATTCTATACATATTAGATCATTACCTAAATTACCATCTTGATATAGTTGCAGAACTCGCAAGAGAATTGAAAAATTATGATATAACTGTATATGTAGTATCTAGAAAGGAGAGAGATGGGGAGAATTTCTATATACTTAAACAACCTCCAATTACTGAAATAAACAATCTTAAGAGGATAGTTGATAGGGAAAAGATAGATATAATACATTCTTTTTCATTTGGATATTCCGGTTTATTGGCTAAATATCTATCTAATCAGACCAAAAAAACACTGTTCTATACCTTCCTAAGGGATCCATATACCGAAAATACTCTTGTTAACAATCTTATATCTAAATATCTAAACTTCCTTCTGAAAGATTCTGTTCTTGTATTACCAACCAAAATCAATTCTCCATATCTAAAACCCAAGTATATATTACCCCTAGGTTTGAATATCGACAATTATGGTAATGAATTTGATAATGATCTACTAATAGCATTTGATGTGTATAACTATAAATTCCTGAATAAGACCTCAAATATAAACATTCTAATTGATCATAGTCATACTCTTGCAAACTTGATGCCTAATCTGAAGATAAGAATATATACAAATAATCCAAAGATATATGGAAAACCACATAAGAATCTAGATATAAGAGAGATTTCAAAAGAATTTGATGCAGGCATATACTATCATGGATATCAGGATCAATTCATTGATCTATTTATGATTAAAAATATGGTTAGAGGAGGAAAAGTGGTGTTGAGCTCAAAATCTCCTCTATCATATATGTTTGATGACATCTGTGTTTTCAAAGATATGAAAGAACTGCCTCACAAGGTAGAGATGGTTAGAGAATCAGAACAGGATTATTCGAAGATTTTGGAAATGTATAATATTAAAAAATTAGCTCCTCTATATAAGTATGCTTATTCTAATCTATAGTCTTCTTATAATACTTACTCTATCACAAACATCATCTAGAATAGATGTTGCTTACTCTATAAACAATACCGATCTAGGGGTATATATAGACAACTATCACAAACTGGAGATAAAATATGCAGATAGATCATATTTAGTAGAGATTTATAGATATATCCATCCCAGAGCATTTGATGTAATCTCGCCTATATTTATCCAGAATGAAACTGAATTTGTGGAGAAATTGAAAACAGATCTAACTGAGCAACTATGTCTAGAGAGATTACCTAGAGGTTCTATTCCTCAGGATTTTAATGATCTGATGAATAGAAAATATTCTGTATTAAGCCTATATGAACCTTCTCAGGCAATATACTGGTATTATATATATGATTATCTAACCTATAACCATCCGTTCAATCAGGAAGTTAGGTGTATCTCTCTTAAGCAGATAAATTTCAGTATACGTCCAAGAGGTTTTGTAGAAACTTATGTAATTAGAACAGATCCATCAACAAGAGATGTAAACATTAGAATTCCTCAACTCAACTATTCCTCTTTATCGTCCGGATCAAATTTTATAATCACTTCCAACATCCAATTCTACACCAGACCTCCTATGTTAGACATTATAGTAGAGTCCGTATTACCTACAGATAACATCCCAGTAATATCTGAGTTATTACAATCTTTCTTTACAACTATCAGAACATATTATGAGATTATATATTCGGTGACTAAAAAATCATATCTTAGTGTTGGGATAGTGTTAGCTATGCTCTATATAGCTTATAGAATTATTATTGGTGGAGTTAGTTACTTGAGCTCAGTATTGAATTACTACTTACACAAGGATCCTGCTCCTATTAAAAGAGCATTAGGATATCATAACACTGAGATATATGCTAATTTAGTTAAAGGAGGTATTGCTGCAGCTATTGCAATAGTTATTGAATACGCATCTCTATCTCAAAACATATACTTCAATCAGATATCACTCTCTCTATTTGTCGATATGCTAAAATTAGATATAACTTTTTATATAGTGATATTTGGAATTGTATTTTTCTCTAAGAACCTCTTTGAATTCATTCTAGATCATGTGAAAGGTTTGATAGGGGGGCAAGAGTTCTATACTAGCTATTCTGATCTGATAAATAAATCTACAATATCTTCAAAATTGAGCAATCTTAAGGATAGTATTTCTGAATTTAGACAGGAACTGGGTAAAGGAATAGTGGATGGTGTAGATGTATCTAAGTATCTAGAATTCGTGAATAGTATCCCTATAGATTCATTACAGCTGGAAATTAATAATTCTAAATCATTATCTCAGCTATATGAAGTTTATCAGAAGATCAAGAATTACACGTTTAAGATAGATGAGTTGAGAACAGAGTATAAAAACCTCTATAGAGATGCTGAGAACAATTACACCTTCTGGAAAGATCATGTTAAGAAAGAGATAAAGATGTTTGGAGCAGTGAATATATCCTCTCTAACTATGATACCTGCAGCATGGCGTTCCTGGTTCGCAAAGAGATTTGTCGAGGAAAACCCTGATTATGTGGTTACAGAGGGAATGATAAAGAAATTAGATATACCTAAGTCAGAAGTTCTGAAAATTAAATTGAGAAACATGTTCGATGATTACTATGGGGATATTGCAATTCTGTTCAGTGATGGTGAATTTTTATACTCTGGTAATAACAAAACAATGGTTAAAGCTGTAATGTCTAAGATCATAGCTGAGGATAAGGATATAGAAGTGGAGGGTGAAAAGTATTCTCTGGTGAGTTTTTCAAAATATGGGATCAGAGTTCTAGTGTTTGGTAAGAAAGATATTATGAAAGATTTCCTAATCAAATACAATCTTTAAGTTATATATATAAATATATTTACATTATATAAATAGAGGGAAAAAATGGTTGATTATAGCGCAGAGGATATTAAAATATTAGATGCTGTTGAGGCAATCAGAAAGAGGCCTGGAATGTATATTGGATTTACTGATGGTAGGGGAATTTTACAACTGGTAAACGAGATCCTAGATAATTCTATCGATGAGTATCTAGCAGGTTATGCAAATAGGATTGTTATAGAATTAGATGATAGGATGATAAGGATCTCCGATAATGGAAGGGGGATACCAACAGGGATTGATGAAAAAAGAGGAAAAGATATTCTTGAATTATTGTTGACTCATTTACATTCTGGTGGGAAATTCGATGATAATAACTACAAGATAAGTAGTGGGTTACATGGGGTAGGATTGAAAGCAGTAAATGCACTATCAGAATATCTAAAAGTGGTATCTAAGAGAGATGGTAGAATGAAAGTAATAGAGAGTAGAAAGGGTAAGATAATTGACGGTGTAAAAGATATAGGTGATACAGAAGAGCATGGTACTGAAGTATCCTTTATACCCGATCCAGAGATATTCGGAGATTCTACTCTAGATATAACTTCTCTAATAGATAGATTAGAGATGTTGAAATACCTAACTCCAGGTTTAGAGATAATCCTAAGGCATGGCGGGCAGGAACTTATATTTAGAAGTGAAGCTGGTATATCAGATTATCTAAATGGTAAAGTGGATATAGGCCCTATTATTATACAGGGAGAATTAGATGGGGTGGTGATTAGAATAGGATTTGGATATCGAATGGAAGGATATGGTTATAATATCAGAGGTTTTGTTAATAACATATCAACCAATGCAGGAGATCATATAGATAGCTTTATGAATAGTCTCTATAGGAGACTAAGAAGAATAATGCAGGAACGGAGGAACATCGATATAAAACTAGATGATATAAGGGATGGTATGGTGGGAATTGTAGCTGTGTATTTGAATGGACCGAATTTCAGCAGTCAAACCAAAGAGAAATTAGCTGATTCTAGAGTTAAAAGACCTATATCAGAGATTTTTGATATTGAATTTCAGAATTGGGAGAACAGAAATAATCTGGATGATTTAATAAGAAGGATTTTTATAAACTATAGATCTAGAAAAGAGCTTGAACAGAGTCGAGAGAAGGAGATTATACCTAGTAAGAATCTGATAGAGAAATTGGCAGATGCTCTATCAAATGATCCTGAAGAGAGAGAGCTGTTTATTGTGGAGGGAGAGAGTGCAGGAGGATCCGCTAAGATGGCTAGAGATAGATACAGACAGGCAATATTGAGCCTCAAAGGTAAAATTCTAAATGTGGAGAAATCTGATGCTGATAGGATAATTAACAACAAGGAGATAAAAGATGTATTAGCTGCTGTAGGAAATCCTAAGACAGGCTTCAGATATGGTAAGGTTATAATAATGACTGATGCTGATGTAGATGGTAGTCATATAAGAACTTTATTATTAGCACTATTCTACAGAAAATTACCTGAACTGATAATTCAGAATAGATTATACGTGGCTGTTCCACCATTATACAGAGTAATCAGTAAGGGGAAAATATATTACGCATATAGTGATATGGAGAGGGATAATTTGGTTAGGGAGTTAGATGCCTCTGAGGTTCAGAGATACAAGGGATTGGGAGAGATGAATCCTGATCAATTGTGGGAAACTACCATGGATCCTGCCAGGAGAGTGTTAAAGCTTATAACTATCCAAGATGCTAAACAGGCTAGTGAGCTAGTTGATTGGTTGTTAGGTAAGAGTACAGATAGGAGAAAGCAATTCATAATAGATAATTTTAATCTAATCAGAGATCTGGATGTGTGATACTTATGAAACTGATAAATGAAACGTTTGAGCAGAATTTAAAATCAAGCTATCTTACTTATGCTCTAAGTGTTATCACTGGTAGGGCTATACCTGATGTTAGAGATGGGTTAAAACCTGTGCAGAGAAGGATCCTATACTCAATGTATGAGTTGGGATTGATGCATAATAAACCTTTCAAGAAATCTGCTAGAATCGTTGGAGAGACTCTAGGTAAATATCATCCTCATGGAGACGCCCCTATTTATGAGGCTCTGGTTAGATTGGCACAACCTTTCTCTATGAACCATCCTCTTATAGAGGGACAGGGAAATTTCGGAAGTATTGATGGAGATCCTCCTGCTGCTATGAGATACACAGAGGCCAGATTATCCGAGATTGCCGAGGAATTGTTCAGAGATCTTCCATATGATGTAGTTGAATTTCAGGATAATTTTGATAACTCTATCAAGGAGCCTAAGGTTCTACCCGTAAGGTTCCCTAATCTGTTGGTGAATGGTGCTTCAGGAATAGCTGTTGGAATTGCTACAGAGATACCTCCTCACAATTTAGCAGAAATAATAGATGGGACTATAGCAATAATACGGGGAGAGAATCCTCTTAAATACATTAAAGGACCAGATTTTCCCACAGGAGGAATACTATACAGGATGGATGAGAACTATATGACTAATGGAGTTGGAAAGATCGAATTAGTAGCTAAATATAGAATAGATACAGAACGGAATTCTATTATAATAGAGGAAATACCTTATGGGGTTGCTAAAATAGATATTGTAAGAGATCTACTTAGACTCAAGGAAGAAGGTAGAATCAAAGGAATAAAGAGTGTGGTGGATAGAAGTGGGAAAGATATTCAAATAGAGGTGGTTATTGATCGAAACTATAAACCGGAGCATATAATTAATAGTATTCTAAATCAGACCATGTTGAGGAAAGTTATAAATGCAAGGATAGTGGTTTTGGATGAGGGAAAACCAGTTACTATGGGTATCCCAGAGATATTGTCTAGGTTTATTGAATTCAGAAAGCAGATTATAGTTAGGAGAGCTCAACATTTCAGAGATAAATACAGAAAATCTCTGGAGAAAGTAGAGAGTATGATTTTCGCAGTTCAGAATATTGACATGATAATCAGGATTCTTAGAGAGGAAGATGTTCCAGAACTCAAACTCAAGGAGATGGGTTTGAGTGATCAACAGATAGCTTATATACTCGATATGAACTTGAGATCTTTGAGAAAGCAGGAACTTGGTAAGCTAATAGAAGAGAGAGCTAAACTGATCAATATGATTGCTGAGCAGGAGAGGATAATCTCTGATCCTATACCTACATTGATTGCCGAGTTAGAGGAGATAAAACACAAATATAGTGTTCCTAGGAGAACGCAGATAGATCATAATGTGATAATTCAGGATTATGATTATCGGGTTGGAATAGTATATAGTGATAAAGGTCTAAAGAAAATTGCTGAACCGGAGATAGCAGATAGATTTAAGAGAACTGGTATCAAGTATGGGGATAGTGTTTTGGGATTGGTAATAGTTAACAATAGATCTAAGATAGCTGTATTTACAGAGGAAGGAGAGATGTACAAGATAGATGTTAACAGTATGGATACAAGAGACAGAGATGATCCTTTTGAGGAGATATCTAAATATGGAATTCAGGGCAAGATTGTGAAAGTATTACCATATTATGATAGAGAAATAGTTATACTAACTGAGCGAGGAGCTATAAAGAGAATGCAATTAGATATCGTTAGAAGCAAGGCCAGAGTAATATCTGAAAGGGAGAGAGTGGTTGATGTGAACTATTTGAATAGTGATTATATTACAGTTGTATCTAAAGAAGGTAAGGCAATCAGATTTAGAATTGATGAGTTAAGAACTGCTGGTCGAGCCGCAGGTGGAGTAAAAGGTATCACAGGTACTCCTCTTAGAGTAATAACTTCTGATAGGATGATTGTGGGATCGACAAATGGATATGTAAAGGAAGTAAATCTTGATGAGATTAGAATTACATCTAGAGGAGGGAAAGGAGTTTTCATATATAAACCTAGTAAGAGATCTGGAGAAATAGCTGATGTATGTAATTATTCAGATGAGATAGTAGCTGTGATAAACGATACCAAAGTTGCTAGAGTAAGGCTTGCTGATCTGAAAAGTGGTAAAGATATAGTTGGTAGAAAAGTATTTAGTGAACTCAAGAAAATATATAATATTTAAAACCTAATTGAATAAAATAATTTATGAACATATATTCTATTCTTCTACTATTTATCCTATTTAGCTATGCACCTGGTGAAAACGTATGTAATCCTGGCTATGATGTACCAATCACAATCCGAATAATCGATAGAGATGGGAACGTTGTGCCTGGAGCTGAGGTATATGTTACTTTTCTATATGATGGGTCAGTGTCTCCCAAGAGATATATTACTTCTAAGAATGTAACTGATATTGGGGGTAAGGCTTCATTTAGAATATTCAACAATCAGGTTTATCGTGCTAATATTGAATGTAATGTAACTGTGGAAGTGAGATTGTTCAACAGAACAGTTCTTTTGGATAGGAGAAATGTAAGATTGGATGATTATTACCCTTCATACAATTTCATAATAGATGCATACCGAGTTAGATTAAGGTTCTTTGTAGAGGATCGCCCAGTAACTGTTGATAGATTGATATTATATGGAGAATATGAACTCAGAAATCTGAGTTATTTTGATGGATATGTTACTAGAGAATTCTGGGGTGTGGCGATATACAACAATTTGGTCAGAAACTTTAACTTTACTCTGAGAAATGATTCGTTATTCCATATAAGTTTCTCTAAAATCAAATATTATGTATCTACTCTGGATGATTCAAAAAAGCCTATAAGGTGTAATGCTCTTCTGAATAATGAAATGTTCACAATAAATGGTCCTACCGAAATAGAGAGTTTTGATTCTGTTATGAGAGGTTATGTTAATTGTTCCGGAAAGATCAGAGATGTAGTTCTAACCGAATCAAACAATCGTAAAGAATTTATATTTGATATAACTCCACCCGAAATATCTGATTTTAGAGTTGAAAGTTTTACTACAAACGATGTGCTACTAGCTGTAACTATATATGATCCCAATCAGTTTGCAAGTGGTCTCGATAGAGTTATGTTCTACAGAGATGGTCAACAGATCTCACCTGAAAGAGTATCAGGATCATATTACTATAGAATCCCTAATCAGGATGCTAATCTGAAAATAGTAGCTATAGATAAGGAGGGAAATATAAGAGAATTGGAAGCACAATTCAAGCAAATCATAGAATCTAAGCAGGATAGATCTATTCCTACAGATACTGGAAGTAAAGAGGATCCTATAAGTTGGTTTGTACTGATAATTGGTATAGTGGTCTTAGGTGGTATAGCTTTGTATATATATAATATGTATAAAAGCGTTAGAGAGGAATAAATTTTTAAATACTTATTGATAAATAATAATTAGGTGATATTATGGCTAGAAAACCTATGTTTAAGACAAAATATAATCTGAATGACCAGAGAGTATACGAGATTATTCAGAGATTTGAGAATGAAAATTACCTAGGGACTGTTAATAAGCTAGAGGAGCTAGTTCAGGAATATGAAGAGGAGAGAAGGATGTATCAAGACTACTCAAGAGATGAGCTATACACTGTAAATGATGCTTATAAATATCTGAGAGCTAATGGAATAGATTGGGAGTATAATATATTTAAGGGTAGATTGGATAGAGGATCTATTCCAGTGATTATCGGAGATGATGGTAATAAGTACATTCTAAAATCTGTATTGGATAATATTCTAGATTTTCATAATGAAGTATATAGCTTACATGAGGCTTATGAGAAAATTAGAAAGGTAAATCCAAGATTGACACTAAGAGCATTTATAGGTAGAATTGAAAAGGAAAAGTTACCTGTGATTATCGTTTATAGAAAGAGATTCTTGCCTAAGAAGCTGATAGATGATTTGGTCTATATCTATTCAAATTATGTTGAGGTATCTCACGCCCTTAGTATATACAGAGAAAACGGATTGAATATCAGTAGAAATACTCTGGAGAGAAGATTAGATAGAGGGATGTTACCATTCATAAAATTGGGTAAGAAAAGATTGATCCCTAAGGATGTATTAATGAAATCTATAGAAGAGGAGAGGAGGTTAAAATTTAACCTCTAGTTCTCTCTCAATTTCTTCTAGTATGTTTTTAAATCCATCCTCATCCAATCCTGTTATTGAAATTTGGTATTGATGTATCAGAGGATGTATTTCAGTATAGGTTGCTCCAACATTATCCCTCCTATTTAACCTGTCTATGATCAGTTCTAATATTGCTGTATCGTAGGATTCCAGAACCAAGTCTATTTTCTTATCTCCAATCTCTTTAGATATCAGCTTAAAATACTCCATGTTTTCTAATTCTCAAGAATATTTTTAAAAATCGATATGATAAACTTAAATTGGAGAAGGGGATGTGGGGTAACCTGGTTAGCCTGCGACCCTAGGGAGGTCGAGATCCCGGTTCAAATCCGGGCATCCCCATCTTTCAAGGATTGTTCTGCTTTGGGACCAACTACAAAGTCATTATACGGAGAATTAATATTCTTCAACAATACTATTAGAGAGTTTGGATCCTCATTGTGGAATCTGTAGGATTTGAGTTTACTCTCTAACCTTCTAGCAAAATCTCTTACTTCTTCATGATTAGCAACATTCTCGTAACTCAATCTCTTCCTACTCTGACCAAGGAATGAATAGGATTTTATCTCTATATAATCTGCCTCCACATTATTCAGTATATCCGCAAACTCTTGTACAGAAACATCATCATCGTTAATACCTCGCATCAGAGTTATTCTTATAACTCTTCTACAATTCAGATCCTTTAGCATACCAAGAGTTCTCATTAACCTTTCCCATCCATCTTGATATACTGATCTGATTATTCTCTTAAACATCTGCGGATTGGGCGTGGAGAAACTGATATAGAGTTGTGTAGGTAATGCATCCATCTCCTTGAGTTTCCAGATCTTCTCAGGTTCTTGACCATTGCTAACCACGAATATACTCCTGGTTTCTGGATGTTTTCTTAATTCTAGTATTAGCTCCCCTAGCCTTGGATAGATAGTTGGCTCACCAGACAGGGATATTGCCCAGTGTGAAGGCCAGAGTTCATAAGCTTCTCTAAACATTCTCTTATTTACCTTATCATTACCACCAAAACCTACCAACAATTTCTTTCTCTGTTCTACCACTCCATTGATTATATCTACAGGATCATCCACTTCACTGTCATCCATAGTTACTCTAGAATACCATTCCATAGGTCTCCAGCAGAATACACATGCCTCATGGCACCATGCAGTGGCAGGAGACATCTCTGCACATCTATGTGTATCTATCCCATAGAATTTCCTCTTATAACATGCAGGACCATTCTTAAGATTAGTCTTAGTCCAACTACATATATGCACAGCAGAATGATTACCTACTATTCCATATATCTTACTCCATTTATCTCTCTGTTTATCATTAAATGTAATCTTTCCATTGTTATAAGCTTCTTGAAGCCTATTTTTCAAAGCTTCGTTGTTTATATTTATCTTAGCCATATGATAATATAGATTCTAATATTTTTAAACTCATATGTAATATAAATTTCATGTTCGAAGACTTCAGAGAGTATAGTGTTGCAGAATTCTTCAAGAAAAACAGGCATATGTTAGGGTTTTCAGGTAAGGTAAAGAGTTTAACTACAATAGTACATGAGCTTGTTACCAATTCTCTTGATGCATGTGAAGAGGCAGGTATACTCCCTGATATAAGAGTCGAGATATATTCAATAGCGGATGATAAGGTTAAAATAGTAGTCTCAGATAATGGACCCGGAATTCCTAAAGAATTGATAGGTAAAGTATATGGTAAGTTACTAGCTGGAACCAAATTCCACAAGTATAAGCAGCAGAGAGGACAGCAGGGAATTGGAGCATCTGGAGTAACCATGTATGCAAAGCTAACCACAGGTGTACCTGTTCACATAATATCTGCCTATCAGGGTAAGATGATAATCGCTGATGTGGGTATAGATATTAATAGAAACGAACCTATTGTAGAGAATATTGTAGAGACTGATACAGATATACATGGAGTGATAGTTGAAGTGGTTGCTGGCGAGGTTAAAGTGGATAAGAGCGAATATAGTGTTTATGAATATATAAGACAGACAGCACTAGCTAATCCACATGCTCAAATAGAGCTTATTGTTAATGGTGATAGAATTCTATATGAGAGACAGACAACAGTTACCCCTCCAAAACCTCAGGAGACTTTGCCACACATTCTAGGAATTCCTCCATATGAATTCTTGGAAATGGCAAAGCTCAGCAATAATAGGACACTAAGGTCTTTTATGATAGATTCCTTTGACAGAGTAACCTCGCAAAAAGTTAAGGAGTTAGAAAAATTGTTACCAGACATAGATTTTGATAAGAATCCAAAAGAACTATCTTGGGATGAAGTAGATAGAATTCTAAAGGTTGTTAAGAGTATTAAATGGTATCCGCCCAGAAAGGATGTATTGATTCCAATAGGTGAGGCCAATTTACAGAAGAGCATAGAGGCAATATACAAACCTGAGATAATCGTAACCAGAACCAGAGAACCTAAAATATACAGAGACGGGGTACCTTTTGTAGTTGAAGTAGGTATCGCATATGGTGGGTCTATATCTAGCAAAGTTCTTAGATTTGCCAACAGAGTTCCTCTATTATTTGACTCATCTGCATGTGCAATCACCAAAGCCATATCTGAAATAGAATGGAACAGATATGAAATAGAGGATATCAATACTGCCCCTGTTTTGATAGTGGTACATTTAGCAAGTACATTTATTCCTTACGTGTCTGCTGGTAAAACTGCTATAGCCCAGGAAGAGGATATAATATCTGAGATAAAATTAGCTCTGATGGAAGCTGCTAGATCAATAAAAACACATATTCACCAGAAGTATAGATTGTATGAATTGTCTAAGAAAAAAGAGGCTCTTCTTAGGTATGTAGACCAATTAGCATCAGATATAGCTTCCCTATCTGGTGAGGATAGAGAATTGATAAAAAATAGACTTGAAGAAATAATAAGAGAGAAATACTCTATATAGATTTTAGGAATCCTGGACCAGAACTTCTACTATCCTCGTAATCACTCTCTTCCTCATATACAGTTCTTACTCTTGTATCCCCTATACTACTACCTCTTACACCAGCTACTATGGCAACAACCTCAATCTTACCTTCATAATTTGGTACTATTCTAGCTCCCCACTTTACCTGGGCATCTGGATCCATCTTGTCCGTAATCAATTCTACTGCTTTGGTAGCTTCTCCTAGAGTTATCTCCTCTCCAGCTGTTATATGCACCAGTGCTCCCTTAGCACCCTCAAAGCTTACATCCAGCAACCTATTTTTCACTACCTGATCTACTGCCACTTTAACCTTATCATTACCTCTCCCTTCTCCTACTGCAATAAATCCTAATCCTCCATCACCAAGAACTGCCTTTACATCAGCGAAATCTATGTTCATCAGAGAAGGTTGAGTGATAGTCCATGCCAGTCCTGTAATTGCTCTAGCCAATATCTCATCAGCTACCTGGAATGCATCGTTCATCTTCAGATTAGGGAACAGTTCTAAAAGTCTATTGTTATCTATCACTATTACAGAGTTGGAATATTTTAGTAACTGTTTGAGTGCTTCATCTGCTTTGTTCTTTCTAGCTCTCTCCAGAGCGAATGGATAGGTTACCATAGAAATAACGATTGCCCCTTGCTCTTTTGCTATCTGAGCTACGATTGGAGCTGCTCCTGACCCAGTACCACCTCCTAATCCAGCACATACAAACACTAGATGAGCACCCTCTAACTCCTTCTGGATCTCATGTCTGTCCAGTTCTGCAGCTTTTGCACCTACATCTGGAAAACCTCCAGCACCCATTCCCTTGGTAAGACTCTTACCAATCAGAATCTTCTTAGCATTATCATGAATTAGATCTAGATGTTTCTTGTCTGTATTGATAGCTATTAATTCTGTTCCTTTTACTCCTATCTTTATTAGTCTGTTTATAGTGTTGTTACCACCTCCTCCTACTCCCACAGTTACTATTCTTATTCTATCGCTACCTAGATTTTCCTCTTCCTTCTGTGTCTGTGCAGAAGATATTGCAGATCTTATCAGATCTTCCATTGTATCACCTGATAATATTATCTATGAACTTATTTATATATACATATTATCCTAAGAGAGAAATTTTGCAAAATTTCATATTTATACATAGGTTATTGTAGAAAGATTCGTCAGGATTTATAAATGTATTTATTAAATATATTTAATATGGCAAAGATACTAACTATAAGAGATGAGGTATACATTAGATTAAGAAGACTAAAGACTAAACTAGGCACTAGCTTCTCAGATACAATAGATTATCTACTAAATATATATGATAGCCATGGTACCAAATCCAAAATTCTAAATCTTAAAGGAATGGTAAATGATAATTATATTTATAAGGATAGATTAGATAGGTTATTAAGATGATCATAGTTGATACAGATTTTTTGATAGATTACATAACTAACAAGCAGGCAGCAGTTAAGAAGTTAGAATTGTATATAGGTAGGGAAAAGTTGTACATTACAGATCTGATTTTAGCAGAATTAACATATACTATCCCATCTCCAGATGTGATAGAGAGCGTTATAGATGCCTTTGAGGTATTGATATTTGATGAGAGTGCTGCTCTGGAGATGATAAATATTCTGAAAAGTTTTCAATTGGAAGAACCTCCTCCATTTAGAATACTTTACAATTCTTCTATAGCACTCTCCAAATCTCTGGCCATTCTTACCAAGAACAGATCATTATACTCAAGAATCCGAGGAGTAAAGATTCTTTAAATCTTCTGATCAATAGAATACCTATGAACCTACTAAAACAGCTATCTGAAGCTATAGCACCAGCAGGTAAGGAAGATAGTGTTCGAGATATACTAATTAATCACTTTAGAGCTTTAGGGTTAAATGTAGAAGTGGATGAACAGGGTAATGTGATAGCATACAGAAATATATTGTCATCATCTAGGCCTATAGTACTATCTGCTCATATGGATGAGATCGGGGTATTAGTTAGGTATGTAGATGATGATGGTTTTATCAGGATAGTCTCTCTGGGTGGATTCCTTCCAGAATATCTGCTTTCAAAGAGAGTTTTACTATTCGGGAGGCAGAATGTTGAAGGAGTAGTACAGAGAGAATTTCTAGAGGATTGGAGGGATGAAGATAGAAAACTGAAATTCAAAAATCTTTTCATACAGACTGATCTTGATAAGGAGGATGTTAAAAAATTAATATATCCAGGTGTGGTGGGAGGAGTATATCAGAGTTTTAGAGAGAGTAATAGATATGTATTTGGTAAATCCTTGGATGATAGAATAGGTTTATATATCTTAACAGAATTGGCAAAAGATTTACCGGATAACGTGATTCTTATGGGTTCTACAGAAGAGGAAGTATCTAGTATAGGAAAAGGTGCTATGAATGCTGTTTGGAGATTAGATCCCAGATTATTCATTGCAGTTGATGTTGGAGAAGCTAATGATTACCCTGGGGGAGAGAAGTTTACTAAGCTTGATGGAGGCCCAGAGGTAACTGTAAGGGAGATAAGAGGTATTGGAAATGTAATAAGAGATAAGTATTTGGAGAAGATTGATCGTATAGCTACAGATAGTGGAATAGAGATCCAATATAGAATAACTACTGATTCAGCTACAGAAGCTAGTAATATATATTATCTTAAAGGAGGAATACCAAGCATAGCTATATGCACTCCTATCAGATACATACATACCTTTAATGAGATGGCTAGTAAGCATGATATTCAAAATACTATACAATTGCTATCAAATCTAATACATTCTGATATTTAGATTCTCATCTATGATAGCATATCCGCCTAAGAAAGCTGGTTTAAGATTGTAATGTACTCCTTCATTACCAATCACTTCATGTATGTGTCCAAATAGATGAGCACGTATGTATTGTCTGTTTTTATGTATAAATTCTAGAAGACTTTTACTACCAACGTTTTTACCATTTACTGTATCTAGTATTCCATAAGGAGGCATATGTGTAAGGAGTAATGTATCTCTTCTTAGCTTTATTTTAGACAAATTCTTATGAATCTCATTTTCACTCAATTCTCCATAAGTATTGAATGGGGTGGGATTGGAAAAACCAAAACCAAAGATATCAAAGTTCTGAAATCTTATTAGTCTATAGTGAAAATTTTTAGATTCCATGATGTCTAATATAATAGGCCCATCTATATTTCCAGGAATGTAATAATCTATCATATCGTATATCCTCTCAGCTAATCTGATATCCTGTCTATTAGATAGATCGCCTAAAAAACATACAAAACCATCGAAATTACTGATCTTATCTATAATTCGATCAATATTATCATGCAGATCTGTAAATACTAACACTTGCATCTAATTGAATGTACAACTAGTTGGATCGAAAGAACCTTTACCTATCAAAGTTGCTATGATCTCCGGTATTATGAGTAAAAGTATTATCCCTAAGATTGCACCAACAAATAGATTCTGACCATATACAAGTACTCTAGCTCTAGGATCTGAAGGTAATACTTGTGATATTCCATAGCTAATAGAGGAGATTAATATCATTATGAATGCAATGCTACCTACTATATCATACAGGAAACTACATGTTGTTGTTAGCGCACTTGCTAGACTCCCTCCCCCAGCAATAGACAGAGTTGTTAAAAATAAAAGTGAAACAAAAGAGTAGATCATATTAGCATACATCTAGAATGTTCCATTCAGGAACTATTGCATCTAATATGTATGGAACAACTAAGAATAGTATTGCTGCTAGAATTATGAAAACTATCCCACTAAGTGCCCAAGATGAAGCTCTGGCCTTTAGCTCTTGTGGTAGTAATTGTCCAATACCGTATATCAATGCAGATAATACTATTCCTGCTAATAGTACCATAGGTAGAATATTTTTCATAGTTGTAATCAATTCGCATAGAACACTACCTAATCTATCTTCCAATCCGGTCATTCCAGCAACACTAGATAGAACTATCACAGATAATGCCAATAAGATTTTGTTCATGATTTTATATTTATTTGTTAATATTTTTAAATTTAATTATGAATATTAAACAATGTTATGGGCCCGTAGTCGAGGGGTTAAGACGCCACCCTGACATGGTGGAGATCCCAGGTTCGAATCCTGGCGGGCCCATTAATCTTTTTAAAGATTTCTACTGTAATTATATTATAAATATGTGATCACTCCTGTTGGAGTGAGATAGGGGAAAAGTTATCATATTTGTGAAGTTTGATTTCACTTTTCGCGAATTTTTAGTACTTTTCTCTCTAAAACCCCCAAAAATTTTGCATGATCGCCAGTTTGACAAAAAATGGGGGGTGGTTTGAATTAATTTTTAATTCGTAAAAACCCCACGGGTCTGTAAGCTACCTAGAGGAATGTGAAGTTCGTAGTAGGGGAAATAGCAG
>JAUQPY010000007.1 GCA_030550115.1 Microcaldota archaeon | reverse complement strand
ATTAGATAGCATCGCTAAGGCTAAGAATGTAGATAAAGATCATGTTAGGAATATATACTATTTAATATCTGATATAGGTAAAACTGCCCTTAAGATCTTTAGAAATGATCTGAGTTATAGAGTAGAGCTATTCACCCCAATATCCCCTGCTCTAGCTGAGAGAGTAAAAGATGCTGAAGAGATATTAAGTAGATCTAATCCTGTTTTTGTAGAATATAAATACGATGGATTTAGAGCTCAGATTCATAAACGAGGCAGAGATGTTAAGATTTTCTCTAGGAGATTAGAAGATATTACTAAATATATTCCTGAGATAGTGGATGATGTTAGGAGAATTGGGGATGATTTTATACTTGAGGGAGAGATAGTATCGTTTGTAGATTCTAAACCCCTCCCTTTCCAGGAGATTATCAAAAGAAAGAGGAAACACGATGTTATAGAATATTCTAATAAAATACCCGTAGAAGTATACGCCTTTGATATACTCTATCTCAATGGAGAGGAACTATACAATACCACATTTATCCATAGGAGAAATCTGTTAGAGGCGTTTATAAACAGGAGTGGATTCAGCAGAATCAAATTGAGTACAGGTGAGATGGTGGATAATAGTTCGAGAATCGAGGAACTATTCAATCGAGCACTATCTTCTGGTATGGAAGGATTGATAGCTAAGAAGCCAGATAGTATATACACACCAGGTCAGAGAAATCATAATTGGATGAAGTTGAAAAAATCTGGAGATACAATAGATTGTGTTGTTGTGGGCTATTTCTATGGTCAAGGTAGATTGAAAGATTATCCAGGCTCTCTGCTGGTGTGTGTTTATGATGAGCAACTAGATGAGTATCAGACAGTAGCTAAAGTATCGTCTGGGTTATCAGAAGATGAATTCATGTTACTCAAGGAAAAACTGATTTCTCTGGATTCACCGTATCTTAACATAAATACCAGAATGCAGCCTGATGTATGGGTGGAGCCCAATGTGATATTAGAATTGGCTTATGATAACATAACTATCTCTCCTGTACATACATGTGCATATACAGAATTCAATGGTAAAGGATTGGCACTACGTTTTCCTAGAGTTATCAGAATAAGAGATGATAAGGGATTAGGGGAGATAACAAGGTCGTTAGAGGTAGTAGATTTGTATAGATTACAAGGAGGAGAGATAGGAGAAGAATCGGAAGATAAGGAATAGCTCTACGTATGTAAATCTCTTTCCCAGCGTTCTCCTTTACATAATCCATATCTATAACCTTTCCTTGGATGTCTATCTCACCTATGATACTCTGATCCACTCTTGTCCTGATTCGAGTGATTCTATCCCTGAGAATTAATATTAATATATAGGTAATAATCATATGAAGCAGAGGATTAAAATACAGTAAAATAAGTGATATGGGTAAATATATGTAATGTATAGCTAAGGTAGCAGCGATCATTATTGAAGTATATAAAATATCTGGGAATTTAAGACCCATGTCTATCGCTATTACAGGCAATATAAACACTTCTGCATCTCCAAACACACCTAATCTATATAATACATACAGAGCAATTGTCAACCCGATTAGAATTACTAATCTATTGATTATATAAGCCTGATAGAAACCTATTAGATAGAATATATAAACCAATCCATCCGGTACGTTTCTATTATTCTTAACATCAAAATACGACAATATCCCTAGAAGTACAAGATATATAAGTGTGAATTCCGTCATTTGTCCATTTCATCTAGTATAGCATCTATCATTTTAGTTGAGGGAATTCTGTTAGTTAGAAATAACAGTGAAATAGCTATCTCAAGCAATTCCCTGTCTTTTGGTAGATATATTTTATAAGTTCCTCCAGATCTGTATACATTCATGGTTACAAACATTCTATTCCACCCTTCTATCTGATTTGTTTGCATATGTAATATGTTATATGATTCGTCCATAATAATCTCTAACATCTCCCCGTTGAATCTCTTTCTAAATCTATCTATTATATTCAAGAACTCATCTAACCATTGCAGCTCCTCCTCATCCAAGCCCTTTGGTTTATTCACAATTAACATATCAATTATATCTTCTCTACCTAAAACAATAGACGTATTCAATAGGACTACATAATAGTGCAGAATGTCTATTTCTTCCTTGTAGAGCTCAATCAGAGTATTCAATCTATCTACATCATCTTCAATACTTAGAGCTGAGATAAATGTTTTATATTTTGGAGGTAAATTTACAAATACTTGATCAGCGTACTCATATTCATCTAGTTCTAAATATATTGTATACAAGAGATATCTAGATTTTGGATCATCTGATTCAGATAGTACTTCTATAGCTGCTCTAAGATAGTCTTGGTTACCAGTGCTAGAATAGAGTTCATAATATTTCTTAGCTAATCTATACTCTTTCATGGTATCAACAACGTTCCCTGATGTTCAAGATTTCTTACAACCCTATTTATATTCTCAATATTAGAATCTGTGAAGTATATGGGGATTTTGGATCTTTTTGCAATCTTTAGAGCGAATATATCAAATACAAAATTCTCACCAGCAGCTCTATTATCATCTCTATTAGCTATACTTATGAATTCATCAATCGTAGCTGTAGATATTGGTTTAGCATCAGGATATTTCTTCGGATCTCTGTCGTATACATATGCAGTATTTGAGATATTGATGATCTTGGATGCACCTATGGATTCAGCTATAAGAGCAGCAACTGCGTCAGTAGTTATTCCTGGGAAGAATCCTCCACTACACAACCAATCGTATTGATTAATAGCTATAGATGCTTCCTCTGCATTGTACAGGAGCTTGGGGTATACTAACATATCTTTCAGTGCATATAGAATCAGAGTGGCATTTTTCCTAGTCTCCCATATGGCAAGCATATCATTTTCATACTCAGTCAATCCCAGCTTTCTTCCCTCATTTATAAATTCTCGTGCTAATGGACCACCACCTACTACAATAGCACCTCTGTAACCACGTAACTCTCGTATAAAGTTTAAGAAGCCCGAGATAAATTCGTGATTAATACCCTCAGACTTGCTGTAAAATATACTACCACCGACTGAAAATACGATTCTATTTAAATATGATTGTGACTGTTTCATTCTCCCATACTCTTGCAACAGATATGTTATATGCAGATGCTCTCTGATACAGACCTAATCTAGTCCCCCTATCGTATAATCCAAAAGCAGATCCATCAGCTATCATGTGTTTTGGACCAAAGTAATTGAAGAAGTTCAGATACAGGTCTGGAAGGAAGTATACTCCATATGCATTCCAGGAGAAGTAATCACACCTGAATCTATAAACGTTGTCTGAGTTCAATCTCTGCAATCCTCCAGTTTCTATATCTAGTAGAAATATCATACATGTATTATTCATGCTCACTTTCAACACTAAGCTCATATCACCAGGATTAGATTTTAAATAATCTTTACCTGCCTGTAGAACTTCTATTTTAAAACCAGCAAGCTCTAGTATATCACCTTGCTTTAGATATATATCAAAAGTATCATTTCTATATAGTCTTATATTCTCAGGAGCTATAGTTTTTCCCACCTGAAAATCAGATTTCAATCTATAATAGGTTTCAAAATTCAAATCTCTTGCAGAAGGGATTATTACATATTCTATATCATCAGAATATGATTTTATGAATGAATACGCTTTAGCATAGGTTTCTTCTGGAACACCCCAAATGTAAACATCTAGTGTTCCTCTCCTTATCAACACCATTCTCCCCTGCTTCTCCCCAAACCCAACATTAAAGAATGTTATTATCAGAGGATCATACGGCATAAAGGTATAATTCTCCACATCTCTCTGTTTCTGTTCTGGGACATCACCCCAGTCTATTACACTATTATTAGAAGTATTAGTAGTTGGGGCATAGTTTGTATCCATCCTCTCCGTCTCTCTAATAATCTCTATTCCTCCCTGTTGATCATTTGATACTGGAGGCTTCTGATTGTTGCTCTGATTATCCAAGCACCCTGCAAGTAAGATAATGATAGCAAGAACAGCTAAATACATGAACTTATATCTAGGTTTGATTTTTTAAATCTTTATCTATATATTTTACCACCCTATCTCCAAAAATTCTGAATAATCTCTCAATATGTTCTTTCATAGTATTTTAAATACTGGTTCTGTTTTAAAAAATATCTCTGATAACATCTGCTTACTTCTTAGGATATGCTCATCCTTATCAACTGTTATTTCCATTGTAAAATTCCTATTTTTCATTATATCCTTCTCCCCAGACACCATAAACACCCCTCTCACCACAGTTCTACTCAGCATCACCTCTAAGAATTTAGAAAAAGAATTAATCTCATTCTTCTCCAACCCGCTATCTATAGTCAATATATTCAGAAACACAGGGGATTCGAGTTTAGATAGAACAGAATTATACTCATAAGATATATCATTCAGTAGGCTAGGTGAATCTATAAATATCACTCTATCGTCCTGATAATCTATTTTATTACTTTTTGAGAATGCATCAATAACCAAATCTATCTTGTAAGGAACTCTGTATCTCCTCAATTTCTGCTCAATTGTATTCCAACCTTCTTTGAAAGTTATAAGAACATTATATGTATTTTTACCCATCAGTGCAAATGTTATCATACCATCGTAGAAAGTTGATGGGAACTTTACAACAATACTGTCCCCTTGTCTAAACCCACCATCTAGAATATAATTCAGTTCCTCTATAAAGGTCTCTATCATCATTTTTCTCTCACTTTCATTTTTTCTATTAAATCAAACAGCTCCTTCCTGTAGATACTATCATTAGCAGGGAATAGCTGTTCCATTCTAGAATCTATACTATCAAATAGATTTCGTAACAGATCCTTAGCATAGCTCATCCCACCTCCTTGTTCGATCAGATCTATCGCCTCTCTTTTCATAGTCTCATCATCAGTTTTAGAGTCTAAGATCTTTCTAAGTTTTGCAGCAGATGACTCTGGCAGATTCTCCAAAGCTTTTATAACCATAATGGTTCTTTTACCCTCCGTAATATCATCAGCCCATTTCTTACCATATTCTGGTGGGGATATTAGATTTAATACATCATCCTGAATTTGAAATGCAATTCCCAAATCTACTCCCAATTGCTTGTATCTTTCATCTCTGATACCAGCTAGATATGCTCCGAGGTACATACTAAGACCGATTAGAGCTCCTGTTTTCTTAGATATCATTCTCATATAATCCTTCTCTGATGGGAAAATTTGTCTCTCTCTCCAGAATATGTCTAGACTCTGTCCCTCTACAACTTCTTGGAACGTCAGAAGATATTGCTCTCTTACATGATAATCCTCTATCTCATTTACCATCCTGAGCACTAGAGTATATAATGCATCACCTGTATTTAGAGCTAGAGGAACTCCATATTGTTTATGTAAAGTAGGCTTGCCTCTGCGTAGCTCAGATCCATCCTCTATATCATCATGAATAAGTGTGAAATTGTGAAATAGCTCTATGATTGCTCCATATTTGAGAATATCGTGGTAATATCCTTTTATACTAGCATAACTCAAAAACAGCAATACTGGCCTAAACCTTTTACCTCCTCTAGATAAATATTCTATAACTCCAGCATACATCTCCGGATATTTATACTCTGGTATCAAACTGTATAGATACTCATTGAACAGATCTGTATTAACAGGCATAATCTATTTCACACTAATGTTTTTAAAGATATTATCGTATCTTAAAGCATGGCCAAATTTGAGATTGTTGCTAGATACTTTGGTACAGAACACAGACATGAGATAGAGGCTAAATCTAAAGCTCATGCTCTGAATATATTATACGGAAGACTAGGATCTAAGAATGGTTTATCTAGAGATATGATAAAGATACTGGAGGTGAAAATGCATGGATAAGAATGGTCAGAACGATGAGAGAATTCAAGAATTGAATACAAAGCTCATAAGTTTAAGAATGGAGTTGGATAGGATAGGTAGTGAACTCATTCTGTTAGATAGAGCCCAGCTTACTCTTAGTGGATTGATGCAAATCGATAGAGATTCTATAATAAAGCTGGAGGATATAATTGCTATACAAGTAGAATCTGTAAAGATAAAGAATGTTATGTTGAAGCTCGACAATACCACAATGTTACCTATGACTCTTGATGAAGCAAGTAAATTCATACAGAATAAGAAAGATATTCTGAAGAATAGATATGAGCAGATAGAGAAAGAGTTGAAGGATATAGAATCTGAAATTGTTAAGATTCTAAAGTCTATGAAATAGAATGTTTGATAAGCTTAAGAATGCCTTTCAGAAACTACTAGGTAAAGATGATGACATAAGACTTGGAATTGTAAAAGAGACTGTAGCTAAGATTGTAAATGTTTCCCTATCTGAACAGGAAGCTAATAGAATCTCTGATCAGCTATTCTACGATCTTCTAGACGCAGATGTACCATTTGATCTTGCAAACTTTATAAAATCTCAACTGTACAGAGAATTGAGATCGAGAAAATTTTCAGAGAATTATAGGGAAGAAATCCGAGAATTACTTAAGGGGATCTTACTACAATATATATCAACAGCTCAACTGGATTTGCAAAGAGGCATAATAATGTTGATTGGTCCAAACGGTTATGGTAAGACTACTACAGCTGTTAAATTAGCCTATATGTTGAAGATGCGTGGAAAGAGAGTTAGAATAATAGGTGCTGATGTATTCAGGGCTGCTGCTAGAGAACAGCTTCAAGAGTTGTGTAAGAGATATGAAATAGATTTGTACGTAGATGATTCTGAAAGACCTCTATCTACAATTATAAGAGGATTGAAGAGCTCAGAGAGTTATGATTTCATTATAATAGATACTGCTGGTAGACAGGATATGAATATCAATTTACTCAGAGAATTACAGAATATTCAACAGAAGGTAAATCCTGATCTGGTGTTATATGTTTTAGAAAGTTCTGTAGGTAATTCATCATTGCATCAGCTCAGAGAGTATCGTAAATTCATAAAGATCGATGGGATAATATATACTAAAATGGATCTGGATAGTGCTGGGGGTAGTGTGCTAGCAGCTGGCTACTACGGATTTCCTCTTTACTTCATAACTTATGGGCAGGGAATACAGGATATAAGTGCTGCGAATGCTCAGGATATAGTTGATAGAATTATATGATAATAGTTGATACTAGTTTTCTGATTGAGGCTGTGAAGAGAAGGATCAATCTTCCTAATACAAAGATGATAGTTCCTGGATCAGTGTACAGAGAAATAAGAGCGATGGCTAGGAACAGAGGTAAGAAAGGTAGTTATGCTAGAGCTGCTCTAGAAATTATTAAAAAAAACTGCTATATTCTCCCTTCAAATCTAGCTCCTGATGAAGCTGTGATTGATCTGGCAAATAGGTTTGAATTAACTCTTCTAACATTTGATCTTAGATTAAGAAGCTTAGCAAAGAGAAAAATCGACATCAAGGGGAATTATATAGATTATGAGTATTAGAATTGATTTAGAGTTGCTACGCATAGTAGCTATGTTAGCAATGCTACTCGATCATATAGGTGCAATATTTGATGTTGAATATCTTAGGGTGATTGGCAGAATAGCATTTCCAATCTTCTCATATATCTTAGTAGATAATCTCATTAGAACTCCTGAGGTACAGGAGAAGTATCTCTGGAGGTTATTGATATTTGGAGTTATTTCCCAGCTTCCATTTTCCATAGCTTTCCAAACCACAATGTTGAATATAATGTTCCAATTCCTGGGGTTTGTAGTCTTCCTAAAATTAAATCGAATTTTAGGATTGATAATATCTTCCATAAGTGATTACTCTATTTTCGGTTTCCTGTATATCTTAACCATGTATAATTATTTGAATTATCAACATGGTAATAGAGATGGTTTGATATTTCCTGTATATACATCCGCATTTCTTCTTAATATATCATTTTTTAGTATTGTTCATATATTGGTTACATTAGTCATTACTACTATTCTTATGCTGTTCAGAACTGTGGATCCTACAGAACCCAGTAAGGTTACATCGGATAGTAAGGGTATATCATTAGAGCTTATTAGGAGAGGTAGATCTTTGCCATACTATGTTTTTTACATATTCTATCCTGCACATATACTATTAATATATATCGCCAAAACATATTTATGAGAAGATTCTTGGCATTTGAAGTAGAGAATAGTCCAGAACTAGAGGATGTATACAAGTATTTCTCCAGATTTAAAGATATTCGAATCAGTAGATTTAGACATGTAACCCTAAGCTTCTTAGGCGATATGGAATATGATCCTGAAATAATACGAGACTATTTTAGAGATAAACATGCATTTAATGTTAGATATCGTGGGATTGGTGGATTTCCGAGCATTAGATGGGCTAGAGTTATATGGATAGGAGTTGAATTCAATTATGATATTATGGCAGATTTTCCCTATCCAAAGAATGAGATATATCATCTAACAATCGGTAGAGTGAATGGAATGGATCTCTCAAGATTGGATCTAAGGAGATTTGACCGTATTCTATTTGAGCAATCTGTTAGTAATATTAATCTGTATGAAACCATAATACCTGGGAGAGAGTATAGAATTATCGCCTCGTATTATCTAATTCAGTGAGGCTGTATACTGTTAGAATTGCGGAGAGATATAGAATATTCGGATCTCTTATTATACCCATATGATAAATTGCCATTCCTAAACCTGCTAGCAAAAGATATGCTGATGGTTTTAGGTAGCGTTTTGCCCTTAATTCAGATATTTTGGTATCAAATCTATTCTGAACTTCATATGAATCGTTAGAGGATTTTTTAAATAACATATATGTTTTTTATAGAGATGCAATAGATTTTTAAATAGAAAATTTTAATTTATCTAAAAATGATGAACCTTACGCAGCTCTGACCTATGATGAGATGACTTGACGCTGAGTGATACTTATGAAGATTAGAGATATAACTGGTTTGCCTATAACATCCTATGATATAATTGGAGATATTGCAATTGTATATATCCCTGATCAATACATAGATCGATCAGTTGATATAGCTAAAGCTATCATGCAAGTTCATAAGAGAATAAGATCTGTATTTAGGAAAAATCCTGTAGAAGGTGAATACCGAGTTAGGAAATTAGAATTAATATATGGTGATCCAAACACTGAGACAATAACAAGAGAGAATGGGATTGTTCTGAAACTGGATGTGGATAGAGTATTCTACTCCCCAAGAATGTCTAATGATAGGTTAATAATATCAAAATCTGTTAGAGATGGGGAAAATGTTTTTGTACCATTTGCAGGAATCGGACCATATGCTATACTGATAGCTAAGAGATGCCAAACTTGTAGAGTGGTTGGTGTGGAAAAAAATCATGTTGCAGTTGAATATTTCAGAGAGAATGTGAATATTAATCGAGTTAAAAATGTAGAGGTTCTAGAGGGTGATGTACTTGATTTTGTAGATCTCTATCCTAATTGGGCAGACAGAGTAATTATGCCATTACCTAAGGATTCATATGCATATTTAAGAGAACTATCAAAGGTTGGTAGAGATAAGTCTATATTTCATGTATACTTATTTGTTAATTCTTCTGATCCTATGGGTGATGGTAGAGCAAAGATAGAACAGAATATCGATTATAGATTCGAAATACTCGGTATGAGAAGATTGAGAGGATATAGTAAGAGTATTGACGAATATGTGTTTGATATTCAAATCTACAAGAAATTACTATCATAGCTATCTAGCTCAATATGGATCAAATCTCTAAATCTTCGAATCAAAATTCCCCCAGCTAATTTTTTAGTATAAATAATATATTGTTCAGAATATGGTAGATTGGTCGAATATATGATGGCTCTTTTACCAGGTTTGTAGCTCATGAATCCACCTGGTATTCTATAATAGGTATTCCCGTATCCATCACTCTCTATATATTTAATCCTAATCCCAAATAACGGTACTCTCAATTCTTGCTCTTTATCATTAGTATTGATTGTAAAATATCCAATACATTCAACCCCATCAATTTTACCCTCTATAGTTCTTAGAGTACTTTTCACATAAAAGTGATTTGAGATATAATATAAACGCTCGTTTTTGTGATAATATTCTAGAATATCTGATCCCAAAGGGAGATTTATCAGAACTCCGTTGAGATAACCAAAATATCCAAAAGTGGGATGTGTATATTCAGGAAGCTCTATATGAATTTTGTTTTTTCTAGCTAGTTTTCGATATATAATACCGTACAAATACATAGCTTCTGGTACAAGAATACCATTTATCTCCCTATATAGTTCGTTATCTACTACTTTTATTGGATAATTTGCTTTCGTTTTCTGATAAAATTTCGAATACTTGCTATTAGGGATTGGCAGATTAGATAACTTAAATTCTAATTTTATATCAGTGCTATCTAGTTCTAACCCTTTCTGGTTTTTAGGTAACTCTTTGAATATCTCTAAGGGCTCTAAAACTCTTCTGTCATTAAAAGTCATATTCATCCCTGAGTAGTATTGGGTCTTCCCCTACCCATTTAACATACATCTTATGCCTATCTATGTTTATATTTATAGTTCTATCAGGGCTTGATATAACTACTGAGGAATTTGGATTTAATCGCCTATCATGAATGACCAACCTATCTCTAGATTTGATTACAAATCCGCACTTGGTTTTTCCGTACTGATAATCATAATTATCAAATGATAACCCTCCTTGTATAGGTAGAACTGTAAAATCATGAATCATTATTTTCTTGGATTTTGTAAGAGGATCTGTAAATTCATATGAACCTATTGAACCTATCGATTTGATTTCTCCCACCTTAGTACTTCCTATTAATTTTCTAGGTGTTAGGGATAGCATAAACTTGTATCCGTCTGGTATGTAGTTGTAAGCTGATGCAAGTTTAGTATCTATTACTAAAGGTCTATTTCCAAATATGGGTAAGATTAATAGATAGTCTTCAACCATACCCGCATAGCCGAACAGGGGATGTAGACTTAAATTCTGTTCATCCATATGATTCAAAATTCCATTTTTTATCACAATAGCTCTGTAGATTTCAGATAGGATCTTAAACGTATATGGGATTACTTTATTACTATCTTTAGAAACAAATATCTGACCAGGCACATGTAATCTATCTGCTTTATTATCCTCAATAATGTGTTCTTGATTAGCTATTCTAGAATACATCTCATCACCTATTTCTCTTTTTAATTCACTAATTGGGATGGATAGAGATAGATTCTCATCAGGAGCTAATCTGAATATAAAATCATGCTTGACAGGAAATTTTAATATCAGCTGATTCTTACAACCCTCTAGGAAATACCCCCTGGCTATTTTCAAGTATTTATCAAATTCATGTTTCCTATCTCTAGAGTTTTCAGGTATGTTGGTTCTTAACTGATCATTAATCCCTTTTCTGAAGAACATATTTTAATATATTGAAAAATGTTTAAAAATATATGCAAATGTATTAACATATGAAGATCAGTCTGGTGATACCGACCTATAATGAGGAGAAATACCTACCTAAGATGTTTAAATCTCTTAGTCAATCCACATTATATCCTGATGAAGTCATTATAGTTGATGATCACAGTGTAGATTCCACCCGGGAAATAGCTCGTTCATATGGGGCAGAGGTTCTAGTAGTAGATAGGCGAAATATCGGTTATGCTAGAAAAGTAGGTATGGTATCAGCTAAATACGACATTCTGGTTTCTGGATCTGCTGATATGATAGTAGATAGGTATTGGTTAGAGAATCTCACAGCTCCATTAAGAGCGGGATTTGATATGAGCTTTGGTAGGATTGACGTGGATAGTGATCATTGGATAGATAGATGGTTTGTGAAATTAGCAAATGCTTATTCGGAACTATCTTTTAAACACCTGGGTCTGATCTGGGCATCTGGAGATAACATTGCCATCAGGAAGGATTTTTATCATAGGATATTAGGATTTAAGGAGCTAAAAATTGGGGAGGATATAGAGCTAATAAAGAGGGCACTAGGTAGAGGCAAAGTGTATTATGCTAGAGATGCGGTTATATATACTAGTGATAGAAGGGTTAGAAAATGGGGTAGATTAAGATTCTTCATGTACTATTTTCTTTCATATTTACTTCTAAATTCAGGAAATGTTATAAACATCAGGGAATATGAGGCTATAAGATGATATATTTAAAAACAAATATGTACAAATTAAAATATGGGATTCACAGAAACAGAAGCTAAAATATTTGAAGTTAGTAAAAATATTGATATAGCTAAAACGAATCTTCCAGGTAGAAATGGTATATTTAATCGTCCTGAGATAAATTTTAAAATCCCCCCTAGTTTACTTAGAGGAGCTAACACAGAAGAGGGCGATCTTCTTTTAAATGCATAAGATTCTGTAATGTTGAATGAGTAACTGGAAACATATTATAGAGGCAACAACCAATCATAGGGGTTTCAGAAAGGATCCCAGACTCTATATGCTTCACAGACATTTCAAAGAATATCCAATAAAATCTGGGGGGTTAGGAAGCAGCGATATAAAAATAATCCATGAAGTAGGTTGGAGAATAATGGGATTATCTGTTTCTGATGCGGATTTGATGGATCCCGATAAAGTGGCATATTTACAGGGGATTGCACTCTACTATGTGGATGCTATTGATTTTGTAATATCTTTATTGAGAAGATCCTTTCTATATGATGCTATATCTAGAACAAGAGTTGGTGGAAATCTCATATCAAACAGTGTAATGGGTAGAGATTTTGATTCAGAATTCTATGGGGATGTTCATATTAGAATTCTATATAAGAATTATTTCCATACTCGCTTAGTTCTCATGATAGATCCTTATTCTGAGGAGAAATTTATACCTCTGTACCAGGATGGAATCGGAATTTTTAAAAAAGGATATAAAAAACATATTAATAATGTATATGTGGATCGTAGATCGAATAATATTTATTATATCACAAAGATATTTAAAGGACAGCATGATGTTGATATAGAGGTTGGAGATGATGGAAGAGTACAGGTCAATATTAGAGAATCTAAAACATAAGAATGTTCGTGGATTGGAGCATCTCAGTAACAAATACTTTAAAGAATTTGTCCTAAATGGAGATGAGCTATCTCTCAAGAAGAGCGTTATTGCCAAAGCATTCAGTTATATCACAGATATAAATTATACAGGAGATCCTGAAGAGTTATTCTATGAGAATATTGAATTCATAAATGATGCAAAAGAATATATTGCTATCAAATTACATAATCTAGGTTATACTTACTCTAGAATATCAGAACTATTACATATAGATATAATTAATATAGTAAATAGATTGGATCTTGAGGAAGGGACTGTAATCTTGAATAATACAATACATCTAGATCAATCAGCAATTGCATTCATAGCAAAAACAAATATGTTAGATCTATTTGATTTCTTGGATCTAAATGTAGTAACATATATAGATAGCAGAGATATCAGAACCAGAGCGATATACAGAAACAATAGGATCAAACTTATTGATCCTGAAAAT
This sequence comes from Microcaldota archaeon, assembly GCA_030550115.1. Lineage (GTDB taxonomy): Archaea > Micrarchaeota > Micrarchaeia > Anstonellales > J096 > JAADEL01. The sequence continues at coordinate 4,695 of JAUQPY010000007.1, read as the reverse complement.
CTGCAGTATAAACCACCACTGTACATATCTGCAAAACCACTATATCTATTCAGCAATAGAGAGCTAGGATTTGCTAAGATGGGGGAATTCTATACTTTGGATATGAACCTAACTAAGTCTATTTATTCTATAAAAGAAAGAATAGAGAATTATTCTAATAGAGTGGTAATGGTAGATGAACAATCTCTGGAGCAGTTGAGCAAAATGATAATCGCCAAACCTCTATCATATCTGATAACTTATGCAATATCAAAAGGTTACTATATAGGGGATTATGACAAAACAATCTATATTGACTAGTGATGTGATTGTTGATTACAGGGAAGTTGGATTGATTGAAATTCTAAAGACCAGAATGAATGTTGTGATCTCAAACTTAGATGTAGATGTGATAATAGGTGAGATAGCTATTGAGCGGAAAACTAGTAGTGATTTTGAGCAATCAATCATAGATGGTAGATTGTTTGATCAGATAAATATATTGAAGAGTTATGGAAGAGGAATAATTGCTCTAGAGATAGGATTTCCGGAGAGAGTACATGTGAATAGCTACTATGGAGCAATAGCTAGAGTATTAAAAGAAGGTGTATCAATATTACATTACAGAAATCTTGATGAATTGGGAAGTATAATAGATATACTAGCTAGACAGAATGATCACAGTTCTAGAATACATATTAGAAAGAATACTGATGATCCCGTGAGGAATGTAATAATGTCTATACCTGGGATAGGAAAGAGAAGGGCAGATATGGTAATGGAGAGATTTTCCTCACTGAGAGAATTTTTCAATAGCGATATTGATACATTAAAAAATCTCTTTGGTAAATCTGTTGGTGAGAGAGTTTATAGGCTGATAAACGATAAATATAAATAAGTAATCTAGGATACAAAGATATGATATATAATACTCTTCTGCTGCTTAATATAATAATCTTTATAATTGAACTCATAGACAGATCTGTGATATATGCATTTGGGTTTATACCTGAAAGGGCTCTGATAGAACCTTGGAGATTTGTAACAGGAATGTTTCTACATGGAGGTTTGATTCACCTATTTTTCAACATGTTTGTTCTATATAGTGTAGGTAGATTAATAGAACCAAGAATAGGTAGTGAAGAGTTTCTGAAGATGTATCTTCTAGCCGGTATTGCAGGTAATTTTCTGTTTCTGATAATTGCATATGCAGGATTTATACCCAAGGATACAATCGGTATTGGTGCTAGCGGAGCTATTGCTGGATTGCTAGGAGCTGCATATGTGTTCTACCCTTATATAACCATATTACTATTCTTCATTATTCCCATACCTATGTACGCATTTTTCTTCCTGTATCTGATTATAGAATTCCTAGGAATATTTACTATGAATTATACAGGAATTGGTTCTGCTGCACACTTAGGAGGTGCTCTATTTGGATACTTCTACTCAAATCATATTAAGGAGCGAGAGAGATATTGGTAAAAATGGACCCGAGGGGATTTGAACCCCTAGCCTCCCGCGTGCAAGGCGGGCGCTCTGCCGTTGAGCTACGGGCCCTAAATTATCTTTTAGGCATACATTTAAAAAGATTTTTAGAATCAATGTCTGAAATTATATAGTCTATTTAGTGATATAGGCTCCCCCCTCTCTATCAGATTCTGAATTCTCTGTTTTAGAGTTTCTGAACTGAATTTTAGAATATAATTATGCTTGGTTAATACTTCCTCTTTCTTGTATCCAATATCTTCCAATATCTCTAATTTATTCAATAACTCCTCATAACTCATCTTAGTAAATTTACTAGTATCTACATTCAACCCCAGTTCTCTGATATAGTCAATACCTTTCTTCTTAATTCGATAATTGTTATTATTCTCTTTAGGACTAAGTATTCTGGATATATAATCTTTGGGGTCTATTTTGCTAGTGAGATACTTTATATTATTTGAGAGGAACTCATCAGGATCTTTTACTAAGCTATTTAACATTTCGTATCTCTGTTTTACTCTAGAATAATCTAAGATTACCTTGTCTATGAAACTCTTACCAAAATTCTTCCGACAATATTCTACAACCTCATGGTGAGATATACCATAAATCCTTTTGATCAGATCAAAAATCCATTCAATTTTCTCATTACTATAGATTAATCTGGTTGGATATTCACGAGGATCTAGTCCGTAATGTTTGAGCATCTTGATTTTTTCTACAATACTCTTCATACTTAGATTCAGGACCTGTGATTTTTCACTAACTCTGATACCATAAGTTTCTTCTAACCATTGAATTTTTCTCAATCTATAAGGTACAGCTCTAGCTATAATGTTATCAATATTTCCCCTCCCATATAATAGTATAGGCGTCTCAAGTACAACTTCTCCTACTTTCTCACCAAACCTATCTTTTAATTCCTGAATTCTTTCTTTTATAGCTTTGTATCTGATCACCATAGATACAAAAGCATCCTTAGATTTCTTATAAATTTCATCTATAAATCTATCTGAATCAATCCCTAGAGCTGAAATCTCTTTAAGAATATCCTCTAATTTATCCCTGTTTCTATATAAGAGAGAAACTATTTTTGGATTATTTCCTGTATATATTTTCCTGATCCTTAATTCTTCTGCGAATTGATCTAGCTCCCTATTCATGCTTTTTATAGATTATTTTTTATTTTTTAATATTTTCCTGACGATTCTCCAACCACGCCATAGCATTCTAGTAGGCCATGAGTAATATTTAACCCTGAACTTGGCATTCTTCAGTTTATTTAGAAAATCTTTTGGATTATCTATATCAAATTCGTCTATTTCTATTTCAGTACTATTCAGAGCTAACGGATAATGTGCATCACTACCTACAATCTTTACAGAATCTTTGAATATCTCTTGAGCTCTATTATTGTATATAGGATTATCAATTTTTGCATTAAACACCTCAATAATATCCACATATCTATCGGCATCCTCTCCAAACCCATATCTAGCATCATCTAGGGGATGTGGGGCTACAACTAATCCCCCCTGAGCTCTAATTATGTCTATAACCTCCATATAATGTAGCCCTTTAGGAATCTCCTCGTTTATAAACAACCCTATAAGTTCAACATTTCTACCATCATCTCTCTTACATAATATCTCTTCAGCTATTATGGTGGGTCTGTATTTTTTATATTCTAAACTCCCTCTTATAGTATTATGATCTGTAATTATTAAAAATCTATTTCTCCCATACCAGTTTAAGTATCTGATGGGATTTAATCCATCTGAGTAAGGAGTATGGATATGGAACTCCATCTTCATATAAGATTCACTCTCCCTTTACTATTATAAATAACCAAAATGTTTTTATTAGATCTAGTAAAAAGTGTAGTGTCTGCAAAATAGTAAGAATAATTGGATCCTGTGCTGCAATAATAGAATCTAAAGAATATGTTATTAAAAAATATACAGTCTGGAATAGTACTGTTACTACTAAAAAGCCCAGGAATACACTGAGTTTAATGTTCAACATCTGTTTAATAGTTTCTCGGATTGATCGAGATGAGACATAGCTAGATATAAATTTAAATATCTCATAGTCAATTATCATCTTCATAAATAGGGCAAAAACAATTATTATGATACCAATAAAAGAGCTTGTTGATATTACTTGATAAATTGTTAAAATTGTATAATTCGATAGGAGCATAGCTATCCCTACAATTGCTGATCCAACTAATGAGGTATTTAGATCCTTTAGATATCTCGTTATGCTCTCCTTCCATCCTTTAGCATTGATTCTATGATATATAAGAATATACAATGCACCTAGTAGTACTATCGAAAATATTGCGATTAATATGGATAGAGGAGCAAATATAATAATTAATGGAATAAACGTTAACATAACCAATGTAATCAAGACAAATCCAAGAAATACTATTAGTGGGATCTTTAGAATTTCGCGTTGATCTATCAATAGATTTAAGAGAATTGATAGGGATTTACTCAGAATTTCCATAAGTTTATAAGATTAAAAATCTTTTAATTATATCAGTATTACTTTTAGAGATTGGGACTCGGTTGGTATAGAATGATGAACATCCCCATAACTGATCATATCCAACAGTAATTTTATTACTAGTAGGTGAGAAATTGATTAATATTAATCAGTGAAGTTTTAGCGCTGAAAAATACTCTAGTTAAGCATGATTATTGTCAAACCTAATCTTTGATGTTGGGATTTAGATTATATAGCTCAGCTTGGATAGAGCGGCGCCGTCCTAAGGCGAAGGTCGAGGGTTCAAATCCCTCCAGGCCCGTTATTTTTTAATATGTTTAATTATTAAGTAAATTATGCAGTTACTAATCTTAAGTTTATTGATGGTGTTAAGTAGTGCTCAATGGGATGTGCTTGTAATGTGGAATAGGACTTTTGATGGAGGGTATGGTTATGATGATCGTGGTTATTCCATAATCAAATCGGATGATGGATATGTTATAGTTGGAAATGCTAAGATGGGTAATTATGTATGGGTTATAAAGATTGATAATAATGGGGATCATGTGTGGAATAGGACTTTTGATGGAGGGTACAATGGAGATTATTCTATCGTTAGATCAGATGATGGGGGATATGTAATAGTGGGAAGTAGTTATCAATATAATAATCACTTTGATGTATGGGTTATAAAGATTGATAATAATGGGAATCATGTGTGGAATAGAA
>JAUQPY010000030.1 GCA_030550115.1 Microcaldota archaeon | reverse complement strand
CTTCCGATCTCATATCTTCTATTATCTCATTTTCCCAATCTTGATAAGTATCTGTTGCTATTTCATCTTCAAAAAAATCTTCAAAATCTTCTTCATTGTATTTTTCAGATCTCAAATGTTTTCTTCTCTTCAGAGATTCAATTAGAGCTAATGAGCTTGAACTGAATCTTTTCTGATAAGTTAATAATACGTATCCTATCCCCTTTCTCTTATTTGGATCCTGAATGTTATTGTATCTCTTTCTTATGTACTCTAAGATCTTATTATAAATATCACTTTCATCTGCACTTAGATTAAAATTTATCAGCTTTATATCTCTATTAGTATATAATTTATTTCCATTCCAATCTATAAAATCACTTTTCAATCTCCTAATATAAAAATTAATATAATCCATTCTATTTACATTATCTAAAGATGCGCTATATGATTCAAATCTATAATTAATATATTTTTTGAACAAGAGATAGAGAAGTGAGCGGAAGGATTCCTTTTTACCATTATGAGGTGTTGCAGTTAGAAGAATTAAATGTTTTGTATTCTCAGCTAACTGTTTAGCAAGCTCGAATCTTTCAGTCTTGTTATTTATATTAGATATCCCAACTCTATGTGCCTCATCTATTACTATCAAATCATATTTGTTATTTAATAATTGCTTTTTCACATCTTCACTTTTTGCTAGATCCATGGAGATTATAATTTTATTCTGATTAATATTGATTATATTTGATCTATCCACTACCTGATATCGCTCTAAAAACTTTTCTTGTAATTCTCTTTGCCACTGTTGTTTCAAATTACTGGGGGTTATTATAAGTACTCTATCTGATAAATACCCCTTTCTCCTAAGTTCTCTTATGAGTAGACCAGTGATTATGGTTTTACCTGCGCCTACATCGTCAGCTATTAGGAGTCTGATTGGGTAGTATTTGAATAGTTTATCTTGACAGTAAAATATATCCAATTGATGTGGTAGAAACTGGAAATCTATACCGCTTATAACTTCTGCCAGAATATGCTCGAAATCTTTTATACTTGCATTCAATAATAAATGTTTAAGTAGGAGCGTTCTATATGCAAATCGCTTTATATCGAAATTCTCATAATTAAACTTTGGAGTATATTCATTATCTTTACTGAATATATTATTTAATTCGGATTCTAAAACATTAATCATACCAGTTTCTCCAGATAGAAGGCATGAGTAATTGATTTGAATTAGACTATTTTCTAATCTTTTTGTACTCTCTATTTTAACCAATTTATCCCCTAATCTATAATATTTTACATACATAATATAACTATATAAAAAATATCTTTAAATACACCTCTTTCAAGATGCCAAATAAAAGCGTTTTGTGAAAATAGTGATGAACTTTTTTGGCTCTAACTATAAGATCTTTGAGCTAATTGGTTCTATTATGATTTTAAAATTAACTAAAGTAAAATTTAAATATGGATATACTTGCAAAGAATTATCTGATTGCAGGATTGATAGGGATTATGTTTGTATCCTATTTCGGTAGTGATATTGTTAAATCTTTACTTCCCTATGATAGAGAGGATTTGGTGGTGTATGTAAAATTATTAGAGATACAAGGGAATACGGCGGTATTGTTAATAGAGGAAAATATAACTGAAATAGTTAGAGAAGGAGAGAATATATCCATGTTATACCGATACTTGGATCCAAGGTATGTTAGAAATGGCTCTATACAATGTATTAATTTCAGTTGTACTCCTTCTATAGATTACTATAATAACATGATGGAGTTAAGAGCTATATATAATTACAGTCCCGGTAAATACAGAATCAGTTATAAATACATAGGCATTGGGGATTACGAAAATGGGATTATTAAATATCGATTTTATGATAATCTAGAGAGAATTAGAAACATAAAGATAATAACAGATCTAGATGGATATTATGTTTTGGACTATACACAACAGAAATATGCGCTACCTGTTAATCAGGATTCAGATATATATATTTCATCAACTGGTCCGATGATATTGTTTCTTTCGAATAGTCCTATAGATATTCAAAATTCTGATTTAGTAATAAGTCCAGTATTCCAGAAATTAATCGAATATGAAACACAGAAGACATTAATATTAATCATAACATTTCTAATTGTATTTGGTATTGTCAAAGGTCCTCTAATATGGTGGGATTTAAATGATAGAATTGCCATATACCGACATAAGCCAGATTTTACTCCTATGGAATTGGCGTTAATAAAGATGAATATACCCGCTATGATGTATTTCAAAATCAGAGAATCGTTCTCTGATCCAAAGAACATATTTAGAACAAAATATAATTTAAATAGTATTCAAGATCTTATGGAATACGTAAGCAGTAATAAATATCTACAAAACAGGGAATTTATATCTGATATAATGAAGATAAATGATAAGATTGTGGATTTGGATAAAGATTTTTTAGGTATAAATGAAGAGCGATATAAGAAGTGTATTGAGGTAAGAAATAATTTTGTTACTAAATCTATGTTTTCAAATGGATATGACTTGGTAATCATAGTTTCGATGCTAATGTTATATTATGTTGTTGGATACGATATCGTGGTTTTTAGCGGATTACTAATTTTACTAGCTTTACAACTATTCTATATTCAAACATATCGTGAATTAGATATTAGTAGTATAGTATCATACCTATTAGGTATTTCCTCACTTATTACAGGGAATTTTGCAATGATAATTATATTTATATATGGTTATATAATATTCTCTATATTTTTTCCATATCTCATAATATTATTAGTAAATCTACTTAGAATTATTACAAATAAATATCTTGTGGCAGATACAATAGGGTTCCGTCAAATTTCTGATCCATCGTATTTGCAAATAGTCGGCTTTGAGAAATTCATATATGAGTATAATAATCTTAAGGATAAGGAATACACATATCTGGATAGTGTAAGGGGGGATATAATTGACTATCTAATAGCGCTCAATATCCCTGAAAAAATAATCAAAAAGTTGAGTGGATTAACGCCAGATCAGATCAATCAGTATAGAACATATTCAAATCTAAGAGTATTATCTTATTATAGAAAGAGTTTACCATCCAGTAGATCCAGATCTTTCGGCTCAACATCATCAATAAGAGGAGGGGGAGGAGGGTTTGGTAGGAGATAGGTCTAGAACTCTACTTTAGGAACTTTTCTCTCCTCCTCAGTTAAACTGAGATTTAGATAACTCTCCTCTCTAAATCCAAATACAATAGCAAACAGGTTGTTTGGGAATATCTTGATAGCGGTATTATATTTCTGAACAACATCGTTGTAAGACATTCTTGTGGCTGCTAGTTCCTGTTCTAATTTGGACAACTCCTGTTTAAGCACGAGAAAATTTTGATTAGCTTTCAGGTCTGGATAGGCTTCAGCAATTGCAAATACACTCTTCAGAGCCTGTGTTATCATATTTGAAGTATCTATCCTATCCTGAAGACTCTGGCTATTTAGAAATTTGGTTCTAAGTTCTATTATTTGATTTAGAGTTTCTCTCTCATGCTTTACGTATCCTTTTACAGTATTCACTAGGTTAGTAACCAGATCAACCCTCTTTCTCAGTATAACATCTATTTGAGCTAAAGAATTTCTAACCCTCTCTCTGAGCTCAACTAACATATTATACGAGTAAATAGCATATATAATAACTATTAAGGCAATACCTAACAATATATCCATGATTTTTCTATGGGAAAATAAATTTAAATTATTGAAGGTTGGAAGGGGATAAATTCACCCTTTTCTATAACAAACACTATATTCATAGATATTTCATGAATTTCCATATCTACCCCTAGAATATCTGATAATCTTTGAATTACATTATCTTTAGTGGCAGCTATGGTATATTTATTATTCTTAGCTATAAACATCGATCTCTTGTGATTTCTTGTGTAGATAAGATCTTTTGTATGAGTATCCAAGATAAACATACTCCAAGCCCCTTCTCTATTTGTGAGGTATTTAACCATATCTATGCCCTGATCCAGCAATCTAGTGAATTCCCAACTATCACTTCTCCCATTCTGACCTATACCCCTAAATCCTCCATTATGCATTACCCAAAATCTCTTACCTATGATAGGTTGAGTGTTTTCCAAATCAATCTCCCCCCTTGTTCTCTTTCTAGTATGGAATATAGCTTCTCTGAAACTCATATTGTAGTTCCACTCTATAAAATTGTTAATGGATATATTTTTACTATAGGATTCTCTATCAAATATCCCACCAATTCCATCAGGGTTTCTAGAATACATATCTTTGAGAATTTCTTCTATTTCATACACATACGTATTTGAGATATTAGAATATATATACAGGAGCTCACACACGCACTTTATTCATATTTCTAGATATTTAAAGAATTATATTTGAAACAGATATCGTTTAAAAACATTATCAATATTATTAAGATGGAATAAGCCCCGTCGTCTAGTGGTCCAGGATGCGAGGCTCTGGCCCTCGAGACCCAGGTTCGAATCCTGGCGGGGCTATTTGTTAAAAAAAGAACAAATTGGGAAAAATTTATACGTATGTGAATACTAGTGTAGATCTATCTATCGATAGTAGAGGATTCTTAAATTTTCTTGAAAGTGCATATAACCTGAGTTTTATAGATGTAAACATCTCATACCATGCTAAATATTCTTCCTCTTGTCCAATAGCTCTAGCAGCTACATACTCTGCACCAGTTCTACCTAGGTTATAGTAGTGATCATTAAGAGCTGTGTTATAGTATAAGAATCTTTTTAACTCTTGTATTGCTAATGAATACGGTTGTAATCTGTACAGATAGAAATCATTAAATTTGAAGTTATTTGGCATAAAGCCGTTAATATCTGCATATGATGATATTCCATCCAGAGCATATACAGGGATTCGATATAAATTGGTTCGTCTCTTTATCATGAATCTCCTAGGCATAGTGAGGTCTAGAAAGTTTAAAGGTGTTTGATTGGATGTATCTTCATTTATTATTGCTGTGAAAAACACGTGGTTTTTAGGACTGTTAGCAGGTCCTAGGTAGAAATCCACTGGAATCGTTTTCTCATCAGTTTTCAAATGCTGTTGATAGATTTTAATTAATACGTTCCTAGCTATTAAATATTCTTTCAATGTAGAACTCGATGAAACTAGATTATTATACTCATCTATAGTTAAATCATCCATTGCTTTACTTAGCTTTTCTACGGTTTTGACCATATCATTAGAGTCAATATCTTTGTTTTCCGCTCTATTCATAACTACAGCGCCTATCCCTCCTGGCATGAGCATGAATACCACTATATAATCTAGAATATTAAGTGTCTTGCCTTCTGAGCTAGCTTCTAGTTTGTAGTTAATTACATTCAATCGATTCTTGATATTCATTGCTACATAGGTCTCGAACATATTTGGATTCATGTCAGGAGTCACTCTGGAAGTGTTGGCTGCTGGAACACAACTAGGTAAGGATAATATTGCTGCTGATCCTAGAGCTAATTTTAGGAAAGCTCTTCTATCGATAGATCTATCTAGAGAAGTTTCTAGTAGAGATGCCTTACTGTTCTGAATCTGCTCAGGTTTAAGGTTCTGTTGGTGTTTCATGTTAAATAAATAGAAAAATATCTTTTAAAAATTAATCCTGCGGTCAAATATAAGACGAAAATAATCATTTATTTAACCAGATATTTCTCCTGCATTAATAGATCTTCTCTTATGGGAAAAGTAAAAAAATAAAAAGTGAAAATAGGTTGCTAGCGGCTTGCACAGAATCCAAAGTCAGTAGATGCTCCAGGTGCTAACACTCTATTCCAGGATGCACCTCTAAACACTAGGTTTGATCCTGAAGATACAAGCTCAGAATTCCAGTTACTGTTTATAGTAGCTATACCATAGTTCGATCTAGGTATAGTCACCTGCCATGTTACTCGCTGAGAGTGCTGATTGTGTACATCCACCTTAGCGCAGAATCCACTACTCCAATCCGATGTGATAGTTAATGTATAACTCACTTCAGTAGTGCTTACACTATCAGCATTCCAAGAACCGCAGAATCCAAAACTAGTGGATTGACCAGGATTGAGGAGATTGTTCCAGTGAGCTCCTGTGAATTCATATCCAGAACCACTAGGTGTAGGATTAGCATTCCATGCATTATTAATGGTAAACGGCATACCTAGTTCTACATAAGTAGACCAGTAAACTGGTGTATTGAGATTATTTGTAACAGTAACTTCTGCGCAGAATCCACTACCCCAATCTGAAGTTATTCTAGCTGTACTAGGTAAATTCTGATTGACTGGTGTTACAACATTTCCATTTGATCCTCCCGAGGAGCTGTTGTTATTAGAAGAATTATTACTAGATGAGTTATTATTTGATCCACTAGAATTGTTGTTACTAGGTGGACTTGTATTTGAATCATTTGAAGAATTGTTCAGTGAAGGTATTGTAGATCCTAATTCCACGGAGAATTTGCTAAAGTTGTAGAATAGTTTCTGGGCAGTGGTTGAAGGAGATCCATATTCTGTACCAACCTCTATATCTTGCACATACATAGTTTCTAATTGGGCTCTTGATTTGGTTGAGTATTGATATGTTAGATCTAAGAATGCTTTGAAGTTGAATGATACTGTAGCTGCTACCATAGGGGTTTTAGATCTGAATGCGATGTATTCCCAACCTATGTACCCTCTCCATACTTCAAACTCCATGTTAGTTAATACTCCATTCACGTACACAGGAACAACTATATCCCCTATCTTGGAACCAGCTGGATTCAATCCATTATAGTAAAACCATATCATTACCTCCACGTCTCCTGAGGCTACTCCTGAAGTTGGTCTGTATGCATCTGTTATCCATGTTTCGAATGCTAAATTCACTGGTCCATCAGTATATATACTATAGGTTAGATTAACAGTCATATCTGGGAACTCGCTCATTCTCTTAGGGAAGACATTCAATTCATCAGCTAACATTCCATTCCAAGGTTTGTTACCCACAAATATCTCTGGATATCCGTGTACCCAAGATCCAGGACTTATTAGAATGATATCACTCAGATCTTGATCATATTGTATTACTCCATTTTCATAGTACATCCTTGCATATCCTCTAGAGGACTGAATATTCCAAGGATTCACTTCCATAACGAAATCATATCTACCATTACCATCACTATCTATATATGCTGATGGCCATCTCTCCTGTGGATAATTTATCAAAACACCAGATCCACTAGGCTGGCTTGGGGCTGTAGTGTTATTAGTTGTATTACTAGGTTGACTAGAGGTAGTATTAGAAGGTGTTGTATTGCTAATAACTCCTGCTAGTGCATCTTGTTTAGAGACTAGACCTGAACAGTAATCCATTAATCTCTTAAGATTGTTGTACTTTGCAGTCTTCACACTATTCCAATCATCAGCTAGTATCCCTCCTGTATCTCCACTGTTAGGATTCCAGGACCAGTAGAAGAAAGAACAATAATCATTTAGAATCATCCAATCTACTATAGCTTTCTGCCATGTTACATCCTTGGGATCATGCTCTCCATACTTTCCTCCAAATTCTCCTATTATCACTGGCTTTCCTAATTCGTCCTTTACGTATCCGAAGTGTCTGTACCATATCTGTGGTAGATTATTAGGGAAATTCGGATCTGAGAAATATGGCTGCTGATATACATCTGGTCCATATACATGAGGAGAGTAGACTAGCTTATTAGCTGGAAGATTCACTGGATAATCTCTGACAGCCATTAGATTTCCTCCCCACCAGGCGTTTAATCCATATTGATATGAGCTATCTGTAGTTGGATTGGTTGCATAGGTTCCTTCGACAAAGATCAACCAGTGTGGAGCTTCCTGCAATATAACATTACCGATTCTCTCTGCTGCCAGATTCCAATCAGTTGTCGGATTATGACCCCATGTCGAACCTGTTGTATATGGAGCATTACCATTGCTGTGTGGCTCATTCTTCAGATCAGCTCCTATAACATTGCTGAAGTTTTTGAATTCTCTAGCTACAATTCTCCAAGTCTCTATGAAATCAGATTCTGGGTAATCTTGAGTGTACCATAAAGGCTCTATGTAGTTACATCCGATCCTGTGATAATCTAGTAATACATATATACCTCTTGCTTCAGCCTCTGCAACGATCTTTTTCATAATCTGTAGAGGACTCAGACCTACTAGATCTAGATTTTTTGAATAATCTATTGTAGTTGGCAATCCACCCTGCCTTATTGATGCTCTACAGAAAGGAAGTCTTATAGCATTAAACCCTAGAGACTTTATCTGGTCTAGCATATCTCTGTAATTCCTACTCCACAGTCCATGCACTACCCTATCTGGTGTTTCAAAACCAAACCAATTCACTCCATAGAGCTTGAGATGTTGAATAGTACCATTTGGATACTGAACATATACCTCAGTGCCGTTTACAAAATAGTTGGGAGCTATTGCGCTACTATGGATTACTAACAACCCCATCATTCCAAATAATAGAACTGTGAAATTACTATTCATGAAATATTAAATATTAAAACCTAACTATTTTTAAAGCTATCTATGATGCATTTAATAGTCAGAAAAATAAACAATAAGTAGATTTAGATTAACAATTTAAGAATCGACTCTTTTGCATATTTATATGTGTTTAGGTTTATACATTCTAATGAGCTGTGTAAGTATCTAACCCCATAGACTATTGATATAGCTCTCTCCCCCATCCTATATAGAGTAGTGGCATCAGTCACCTCATATTTAGACCTGGTTTCTATTTTAGTATCTGCAACCTTTCTAGCTAATTCCTGAAGATTCTCTGGAGCCATATTCCCTCTCCCCCCTCCTTCAATAGGTATGTATCCTAATTTATTCTCGTCTATTCCAATAGAATCTGCATGTTGATCAGATGTTGAGTATATAACATCTAAGACTATGAAATTTGGGTTATGTATTCTAGATTTTACATATCGAATAGTTTCTTCCAATCTTGTAGTCCCCTGTTCCTCCCCATGAGTTAGTATAAAGTTTATATCATACTCTCTTGCCAACTCTAATAATAATATCACATTAGCTCTATTATCCAGAGCTCTTGAGAAAAGCTTATCTCCAGATAAAATAACTCTATTCTCAAAAGTAAATGGCCATAATGGAGGTAGATCAACTTCCTCTAATATTTCAAGAAATAATCTTCTTTCAGAAGAATCTGTATGGGGCATAGGACTAGATCCTACAGCCATGATCTTCCTATCATTATACAGAGTTTGAAATACTTTACCATAACCATTTTCTGGTGATATCAGTCCCATAGGTATTGTTCGATATATATCTCTTGCATATCGATTATCAACGACAAAACCTATCTCATCATAATGAGCTAAAAATACTATATTACTCTTAGTAGAACTCAGATGTACTAGATTTAGTCCAGATTTCTCCATAGATACCTTAAAATCTCTATTTATCATGGATACAAATCTATCTATGAATAATCCCTCAAAACCAGTCACCAGGGGCAAATCGTTTATCTTTTTCAGATACTCTATCATATATCTTTCACCATACTTATTTTACCTCTGTTCATTTCCATCTGATGATTGATATTGTAATATATTGTATACCCATCTGAACTGGATTCAATCTGTTCTAGCACATCTATCAGATGCTTGAATGAGATACTTTCCAATTTTGGCTCCAGTTCCTCTCTCTCCATGGATATGATTCTAACATACCTAGCCTTTAGAGATTTTGCTAGTTCGTAAAATACTCTATCTACTAACCCTCCTGTCATTACGTTCACCCCTCCCCAGTCACCTTCGATGAAATACAGATTTTCAATTACATCAATATTCATTTTACCAACTAATTCGCTTAGATAGAGACGCATGTTCAATTCATCTTTGATAGTTCTTGTGAATGCATCTATGAACTCAGATCTAACGTCACTTATATATCTCCTCACTGTCAGTGCATTCAATATAGAATATATGTAATTTAGTATAATAACTGGATATTTGAAGGATACCAATTCTTTCTCTTCTATTATCTGTTTGAGAGATTTTACATGATATTCATATTTTTTCCCAACATTACCGAGCTCTCTGGAGTAAGGGGTTATTATCAATCTATTACTCCTGATCTCGATCCTTGTTGGACTGTTGTAGTAACCATCAACATCAAACATTATAGGTAGAGAATATGTAGGGAATAGTTTGGCCTCCTCATCACTTAATACACTTCTAAACATGTTCTCAAGGAATTTCTCTAGTGTTTTCATAACATTGGAATGTATGGTTAGACGATCAGCAAACGCTAGTACTGTCTCTTTACTAAAATTACTATCTGGAACTGATATTGGTACTATATTCAGATTCTGCTTCATATTATCTTTAATCCCCAGGTACTCAAGTGTATAATTGATTAGAAAAAGTGTAGCTTCAGTATCGAATAGCTTCATACCCATTCCTTCTTTCTCTCCAATTCTCTCCATAAACTTTTTATAATCCTGTTCTGCATTGTTCTTCTGTATACTTCTAAAGCCCTTAAAAATTTCCTCTTGGTGAGATAGTAACAGCTTACCTAGATTATGATGCTCTACTATGCTTAAAGCATTCTTAGAGGGTATTAGCTCAAGAGGAAACACCTCCTCAACCCACACATTGAATTTTTTATCTACATCTTTGGGTTGGAATGTTCTTGGATAGTTATACTCTCTGGTTGAAACTAATGAATCAATCACTGGAAACATTATAACATATCTATTCTTCTTCAGTAGTTCAAGGGCCAACTTGCTTGCCTGTACTATATTCTGCACTGGAGAATCAATATATATTCGATCTTTGTATTTTGTAATATTCCAGGCCCCTCTTCCCTCAAAAATTATAACATCTCTACTTTTAGTAGTATTCATAAGTTTAAATATTATAATAGTTTTAAATTTTAATCCTATCCACAACCCAGTCTATATTATAATTTTCATCATATACTTCTATAGGAATACCTAGAGAACCTACTTCCTGTTGAATTCTCTTTAGAGCCACATCTGCATTAGGTCCCCCTCTTCTAACAATTATCCTGACCTGATGATCAAGAAACTGTTCTTTATATTCTAATATTGCCTTTATTATCCCGTCAAAAGTTTTGGATACATCTGTAAAGTTAGCAATACCCCCTCCCAAGACTAGCACTTTTGGTTTGGAAGGGCTTCTGAACATTGCTCTAAAGAATATCTTGGCATATTCGTACGTCTCTGTTGTAGTAGGGTTTCCACTATATTCAGCATAATTAGCTATCTCTTTTCCATAGCCAGCTAAATAGATACTATCAAGGAATACTACACTTGCTCCTCCTCCAGCAGTCATCAACCAGATAGATCCATTTGGATTCAATATTGTGAATTTGAAAGAGGCACCAGTATTTCTATCTAATTCTTCAACCATCTTCTCCTCTTCATAGCTACCTTTTTCAAAAGGTTCAGGAAATTCTATATCCCATTTAGCCCTGAAGTGTGCATAATCATCAAATTCTGCCAACATTCCCAGAGGAACTATCTTCCCATCTATTTCTGTGTATGGATTAATTTCCAAATATGATATATCCATATCGATGCAGAATTTGTGTATCTGTGGAAACTGTTCGGAGAGTTTACCCTGTGGAACGAATTCTTCTTGAACAGTATCCCATTTCTCCTCTATATCTACACCCCCACTATCAGAATATAATATCCTATCTCCTTCTCTTTCAGAGATTACTGCTAAATATTTTTCCTCAGTATGAGGGATAAATTCCTCAACTAAGAAATGCCTCACCTCTCCATTGTAGATACGATATCCATAATTTTTCCTTATAAATTCTTTAACCTGTTCTATATTTAGATTCAGTCCGACTAATCCAGTCTTCTGTCTCTTATTAAACATTTCATCAGCTTTCACTACATATCTCTTAGATCTATCTAGTTTATCTAAAACATCTAATTGTTTAAGATCTGATATCAGTACTCCTTGATAATCAGAACCAAAATACTTATAGAATATTCTCTTCAAATCATATTCTCTAACTCTCTTTCTAGCCATGATCTAAGCTTTGGTGATACATTATTTAAACCTAATTGAAACAATTACATTTTTTAATTAAAGCTCAATATTATAACACATGTATTGGCTACTGATTTTCATACTTGCCACCTATTCTTCTCAGAATATAACACCGATTAATAAAGATATGGATATTATTGAAGTTATAACATATCCAACTATTCCAGTAATATTAGAATTCGATCCAAAGGTAGGTGACAGAGAATATGATGTATATGATATAGAATTGCCGGAGGGATGGGTATCCAATAGTCCAGCTAGATTTCAAAACCCTATAAGAATAATAATAACCCCACCAGATACTTCTGCAGGTTTGTATATTATTCCAATTAGGTTTATAGATGAATATGAAATCAATCCCTTACCACCCAAAACTGTGCTAGTGTATGTAGATGTATCTAGAGACCTATTCAGAATTAGAACAGAGAGAGAAATAACTGGAAACTACAAACAACCAGTTCGATTCAGAGTAGAGATTGAATCTAAGGCCCCATCTACTTATATAATAGAGGCCCGTAGCTATAACAATAGATTCCTTAAAGAGGTTTATGTTAAAGATAGATACGGACAGCTGATTGAGTTCATATATCCTTTTGAAGGGGATTTTAAAATCGATTTAGAGGTCAGACCTAAATATTCCAGTACTATGAAATATAAGACTGAAATAATAGCTAGGATAAGAGAGGATATATTCATGGATTTCCAAGCTTACAAATATGGGGCCCTACTGTATTTCCAACAGAATTCAGTGATTGCTAGTATTCTTAATATTCTCTACCAGCTTTTTAATAGATAGATAGAATCTATTTAGCATATTAAAATTTCTTCTTAGCATATTATTTACCAATCCTATTAACTCCTCATCTATCACCAATTTACTAACTGGTGCAGATAGATACACATTCCCCATTAGCTCTATGAAATACCCTACCTTGATTCTCTGTATTCCTCCTCTTTTGATACCAGCTGCTCTAGCTGCCCTCATTATGCTATCAGCAGTATCCAAATCTTCGGTTATGATGTGTATTATGAATGGCTCTACTCTCAGCCAGGTATTAGAATCTTTAGGGATATCTTTCAAATCCTCTATGCTTATATATCTATGAAATGTTAGATACTTTTCACTATCAATTTTCCTACCTCTATCAATCAGAACCATAACTCTACCAGAACAGCTAGATGTGGTGAATGCTCTATCCATTGAATTTATGAGATTAATCAGAGGTATTATAGGTTCATCTACCTCCTGCTGCTCCAGATAATATTGTAATTTTTTCATAGTAGCTCTCTTTCTAGCCTGAAAGCTCATCTTTGATTATCTTAATCAGCTGATCAGAAGTGAGATAGCCATACTTCTTAGATCTATAGATTATAGTAGGGTAGTCTGTTATGTTATTCTTTCTAGCTAGATATTCCCCCAAACCTTCCATCAACCCATCAAAAGAATATACCCTTAACATAATCCCTTCATTTCTCAATATGTTCCTAGCCTCTGATATCTCAAAACCCTGTTCATAGCATCTATCACAAGGTCTTGTATCATTGTTATAGTAGAAGTAAATTATATATTCAGTACTATAATTACATCTCTCTATTCCAGTCTGTAATAGAAGATAATCTCGGTATAGATATTCAAAATAGAGATTTTTCAAATCTCTATCTACTCTACCCTGGGATTCTAGATACTCAATTCTCTCTCCTAATCTCCAACTGGTCTGTTCTAATCTGGGAAATAGATAATTGAAAAGAGAGCAGAATTCCTCACTATCCCTTTCGGATATAGCCTGTAACAGACCTATTTTGGAACTGAGCTCATTTATCTCACTGACAGTCTTCTCATTGAGGGATTTGGTGTATCCCCATCCTAGAACAAAACCAGCCATGAATATAACTAGCACAATTACAAATCCCGTGAAGAATACCAAATAATCTATCGATCTCATCTTGTCTCCCACCTATTCTGAGCCTGTGTTATTTCCTTGTATATAACAAACGGCCAGACGAAGAACCATGCCCAACCAAACATGATCATAAACCCAATAAAATCAACTATCTCCTTTAATGATACCTTCTTATCCCCAGCTTTATCACGCAATATGTTGATCATATGTATCTGCCAAGGTAACAGAATTATCCAGAATACGAATGTAGCTATCATAAAGTGATCTACCATAAGTTCAAGTATATCAAAACCCAATCTAAATATCCATAGCTGATGATCTATTAAGAATAGTATTAGACTCAGGAAGAATGTTGAGAATGGAACAAAGAATAGAACATCTAAGAGATATCCAAAAACAAACAGATTACCCCATTTAATATCCAATAGATCTTGGTGTTTTATTCTGTTCCAAATCCCTCCTCTGATCCATCGAACTCTCTGCTTTATCAATGCACTCAAACTCTTTGGAACTTCTGTATAAGCGAATGCGTCTAAGGAAGATAATACTTTATACCCATGTTTCTGTAAATTCATAGCTATCTCCTGATCCTCAGTTAGACTATTTACATCAAATAACCCTACTTTCATAATGGCCTCTTTTCTAAAAGCACTCAAACCACCTGGAGTTACATACACGCTGTCAAATGCCTCAAGAATGCGTCGATATACCAGGATTATATCATATTCTATACTTTGCCACTTGGTTAGATTGGTGTTACTATTCAATACCCTTACACTACCTGATACCGCTCCCACTCTAGGTTCATCGAAATAGGAAGCGAGTTTAGCTGGAGCTTCTCTATCTATGATACTATCTGAATCGATTGTTATTATAATATCTCCTGAAGAATTTAATATACCTACATTTTTTGCTGAGGCAGCCCCACCATTCTCCTTCCTAATCACCCTAATATTATCATATCTCTTTGCATAATCCTCAAGTATTATGCCAGTATTATCAGTGGATCCATCATCTACAACTATCACCTCAAATCTGTCCTTAGGATAATCTATATTCATTAGTGAATCCAAGCATTTCCTTATATTCTCCCCTTCATTATATACAGGTACTACAAAACTTATCCGATAATTATAATTCTTACCAGATGATCTAACTATGTAATCGTATCTACTAATTAATTTTGTAATAAATACAAAACTTATTGTAAAAACTATAAAAAAAGAAACTATTGCTAAAAAATATCTAACAGGTTTTGCAAGATTCAATAATATTATAGCTATTAATAATACAATAAGCCCAATTAGAAATAATCTAACATGTTTCTGATTAAATTTCATCTTTCTTCAGCGACTTTAGCTTAACAAAATTCTCTCTTTCCATCTCCTCTAATTTTTGCCTGATAAGCTCTATATCCCTTTCTATCTTTGGAATAATTACATATTGTAATGAATTAACTCTACGTTTAGTTTTCTTAATCTCCTTAAGTATATATTTTAGACTTGCGGTTATTTCTGTTAGATCTATGAGTATATTTATCAGTTCTCTGTTCTGCATCACTAGAGCGCCTAATGATACAGACTTGAGGAATGGATAATATGGGGCTCTATCATTTCTATTAAGAGTTATTTTAGGAATTCTGACGCCCATAACATTTCTGTAGGATATATCCATAGAGTAATCTATGGCGTTATACTTTGCAATTGCCTCTAGCTCAGCATATGTATACTCTTCAGATACTACTTTTGCTATGTTTTTACTATTCTTGATTAATCTATCCACCTCAGCCTGTTTCTCCTTGAATTTCTTAATCAGCTCAAATAGATGTGAGATCAAAACATCCAGCTTTCTCTTCAGAAGAGAATATCCTTTCCTAGCTAGAATCAATCTATTCTTTAGCCTCAGTAATTCCATTCGAGTGTATTGTATATCACTTGACATATTTCTTCAGATACTTTTCAATTTCCTCTTTTTTAACTTTCTTAAGCTCACTCTCTGGCAAAATACTTAACAGCTCCCAACCCAATTCAAGACTCTTTTCTATATCTCTCCTCTCATTTCTCCTCTGAGCTATAAATCTTCTTTCGAACTCATCTGCAAATTTAAGATATTTCCTGTCTGTTTCCCCTAGAGAATCCTCTCCGACTACTGCAGCTAATGCTCTAAGATCTCTACCATTTGCATATGCTGCATATAACTGATTACTAACATTCTTATGATCCTCTCTAGTTTTACCTTTGCCAACCCCATTATTCATTAATCTACTTAAACTAGGTAATGGATCTATTGCTGGATACAAACCTTTTCTGTGCAATTCTCTACTCAGTACTATCTGACCTTCAGTAATATAACCGGTTAGATCTGGAATAGGATGAGTTCTATCATCGCTAGGCATCGTAAGTATAGGTATCTGTGTTATGCTACCTTTTCTACCTACAACAATTCCAGCTCTTTCGTATATTGTTGCAAAATCAGTATACATATACCCTGGATATCCTCTCCTTCCAGGTACTTCTTTCCTAGCTCCAGATATTTCTCTGAGTGCCTCTGCATAATTGGTTATGTCTGTTATTATTACCAGGACATGCATGTCTCTTTGGAAAGCTAAATATTCTGCTACTGTTAGAGCTAATCTAGGTGTTAATAATCTCTCTATAGCAGGATCATTAGCTAAATTCAAGAACAGCACAGATCTATCTATCGCCCCAGTTCTCTCAAAATCCTTCCTAAAAAATAGAGCTTCATCATACGTAA
The DNA here is from genome assembly GCA_030550115.1 of Microcaldota archaeon. Taxonomy (GTDB): domain Archaea; phylum Micrarchaeota; class Micrarchaeia; order Anstonellales; family J096; genus JAADEL01. The sequence goes on along the minus strand of JAUQPY010000030.1, from coordinate 2,136 downwards.
TTCCTATTGCTGCAAATACTACTGCAAAATCTTCACCTTTAACATTTGCCTGCCTAGCGATCTGTGCAGCCAATTCATTGTGGGGTAAACCTGATCCAGAGAATATAGGTAATTTCTGACCTCTAACTAGAGTATTCATAACATCTATAGTAGATATACCTGTTTCTATGAAATCATTTGGAGGTCTTCTTGCAAATGGATTGATAGGTTCTCCATTTACATTCAATCTTAACTCAGATCTGATGATACTCCCATCTAGTGGTCTACCGAATCCATCAAACACCTTTCCTAGTACATCTTCACTAACACCAAATAGCATAGGTTCTGCTGTAAACGATACTGTAGCTTTCCTATTCAAATCTATTGTATTACCAAATACCTGTATAACTGCTATACCCTCCCTAGCTTCTAGTACCTGTCCCTTTAATCTCTCCCCGTTCTCTTTTCTTATATCAACTATCTCCCCGTACATGACTGGATGATCTACTCTTACAAACATCAGAGGACCTGCAATGTCCTGTACAGTTTTATATTCTATCATTTTTAGAACACCTCAATCATCTTAAGTATCTCTCTAATCTCATCGTTACTAGCCATTTTCATTCTAGCTATTCTATCTACTATTGGATTGGATCTAAGCTCCTGAATAGTTTTAGTACCATTATCAAGGTGTTTGAGACCTTTATTATAATATGATATTATAGCATTTATCATCAATGCTTGCTTCTCCAGACTAGTATATGCGTCAATCTCATCAAAAGCATTCTGCTGTAAGAAATCCTCTCTTATCATCCTACCGATCACTAATACGAACTGCTCTCTCTCTGGTAATGCATCAGGCCCGACTAGCTGGACTATTTCCTGTAGCTCTGCTTCTCTCTGTAATAATTTAGATATCATTTGTAGATTATCTGGGAAATTAGGATCTATATTTTTCCTGTAGTATTCATAAACTATATCTCTATACAGAGAATAACTCCTCAACCAATTTATAGATGGGAAATGTCTTCTCTGAGCAAGAGAGGCATCAAGAGCCAAGAATCCTTTAACTACTCTCAAGGTATTTTGAGATACTGGTTCTGATAGATCACCACCAGGAGGTGATACTGCCCCTATAACAGTAATACTAGCAATATCTCCATTTAGAGTCTTAACTCTACCAGCTCGCTCATAGAACTCTGCAATCTTCTTAGATAGATATGCTGGGTACCCTTCCTCTCCAGGCATTTCCTCCAGTCTTCCAGAGATCTCTCTGAGTGCCTCTGCCCATCTACTAGTAGAATCTGCCATTAGAGCTACATCATAACCCATATCTCTAAAATACTCTGCTATGGTTATACCTACATATATACTTGCTTCTCTTGCTGCTACAGGCATATTTGAAGTATTAGCTATCAGAACAGTTCGGTTCATCAATGCACTACCGGTCTTTGGATCTTTGAGATGTGGAAATTCTACCAATACTTCTGTCATTTCATTTCCTCTCTCCCCACATCCGATATATACTACTATATCAGCATCAGAGTACTTTGCTAAACTCTGCTGTGTTACCGTCTTTCCTGATCCAAACGGCCCGGGTATAGCCACAACTCCTCCTTTTGCTATAGGAAATAGACTATCTATTACTCTTATACCAGTAATAAGAGGTATCTCAGTCCCAAATTTCTCCTGGACAGGTCTTGGTATTCTAACTGGCCAGGATTGATATAGCTTTAGCTCCTTTTTACCAGATGATGTCTCTACATATCCAATGGGATCTTCTAGCTTATATTCACCATCCTTCAGATCCTGTATCTGGCCTGAATATGGAGATATGATCTTATGCCTTATACTAGGAGTTTCCTGCACATAACCTATTACCTCTCCTATTCTAACTTTATTCTCTTTTAGAGTTCGGACGAAATGCCATTTCTTATCTCTATTTAGAGATCTTATATCTATACCTCTCTTAATAAACACACTATTATTCAAATTATATATCTGATCCAGAGGTCTCTCCAGTCCATCAAAGATTGATCCTAGCAATCCAGGACCCAGTTCTACAGATAGAGGTCTGAAAGTTCTCTCTACCGGTTCCCCTATTCTCAACCCTACTGTATCTTCATATACTTGAATAATCGCCTTATTACCTCTTAT
>JAUQPY010000017.1 GCA_030550115.1 Microcaldota archaeon | reverse complement strand
GAAGAATATGATAATAATAAAGAATCTGTTCAATAAACCTGTTAAGGGAGTAACAGTGAGAATTCTGGACAAAGAATTCCAATCTGATGAAAATGGAATGGTGGTAACAGATTTACCAGTGGATAATGTAGGGGTTAAGGGGATGTGGATTGTGATCAAGAGCAATTAGAATTTTCTAAGGATGTTCATATTTAATATTTTTAGAGATTCTCTATTTTCAAAAAATAATTAAAAATAAATCTCTCTAATATTATGGGTCTGTAGCTCAGCTTGGATAGAGCGTCCGGCTTCGGACCGGAAGGTCAGGGGTTCGAATCCCCTCAGACCCGCATAATTAAATTTAAATCTATTTATTGATATAAAAAGCGTTAGAGGGCCCATAGCTCAGCCTGGTAGAGCGCCCGGCTCTTAACCGGAAGGTCAGGGGTTCAAATCCCCTTGGGCCCGTGTGGTTGGTGAAATGAGAATGGATGAGAAAAAAATAAAAGAATATTTAAATAATGGAGGAATTCTAGTGGAAATGGTGTTTGATTTTCATATCAAAACTGATAGAGAGGAAGAGCTCAAAAGTCTTGCCACGGATTTCTGCAACGAATTCATTCAAAATAACATAAATTCAGGATCAATATATTTTGGAGTTGCTGAGATTGAGCAACCAGAAAAGACTGATGAATATATGTCCACTTACGCTAAGCTTACTGTTATGTTTAAATCTCTCCCATCATTAATTCAGAGTATTATAAATTATAACCCTGTAGCTTTAGAGATAGTTGCAATGAAAGATGAGCGAATAGTTATAGAACATGGCAATCTTCAGGATTTGCTTAATGAGATATCTAAACAGGTATTTGATATAAAAGCTAGCATGCTTACACAAGAAAAACAGAGAGAGCTTCAAGAGATATATAAGAAAAGGCTAGACAGAGGTAAAAAAATATTGGAGGAATATGATAAAAATAGGCATTAAGGAATTTGATCAGGCTGTAGCAGGCCTATACGATGATGATGTAATTTTAATCACCGGTCCCAGTGGCACTGGAAAAACTATATTATCTCTAATCACATCTGTATATAACATCAAATTGGGTAATAATGTTATGTATATCCTATTAGGGAACGATAGGAAAGCTTTCTTGAAAGCTGTGAAGTTTTTAGAATATCCTCTGGAGAAGTATACTGATAATAAATTTATGCTTATCGAGTTTCCTCAGGCAGATATCCATCAGTTTCTAGATATAAACGACAATCCTCTGATGACCTTTATAGAAGAATACAAGATTAATCTAATAGTTATTGATCAAATAGATAGGATAATCGTTAATGAAGAGGCAGTAGATAGATTCTTTCAGGTGATTAGATCGTGGGGAGTTGCTACAATACTAATAGCAAATTCTCCAAGAAATTCTGTAGAGAACTATGCAGATGTTTGGATAAATCTAGATTATCGAGAGATTAAAGATAGGAGAAAAAAGGTATTTGAGGTTATAAAGAGCAGAGGGAGAAATCATTCAACTCAAAAATATATTTTTGATATCTATGAAGATGGGATAATGATAAAAGAGATATGAAATGGAAAATAGTTGAAGTTAACTGCTCTGCACTTTACACTGTATCTTTTTTATACTTACTTGCTCGTTTACCTGATCATACAGATTATCTAATAGTATTGTTTTGAAATTTCCTTCAAACTCTTCAATGCTATTACTCTCTTGTATAGCGGTCTTTATTAAATTATGTAGTCCTAATGATAGTCCTGCTTCGGCCAACTCATCCTCATTAACCTTGTTTCTCTGACCTAATATATTTATGTACATCTCTTTGTATCCATCAGCTCTTTCTTGATATTCTACAGTAATAGGGAATCCAAATAGTGGAGCAGTGATATTAAGATCAACTCTCGATAGACGCCATACCATATCTATGGAAGATGACACATCTCTGATATCTATATTCATATTTATTTGATCTCTATTCATAGTTTGATTAGCTGATATAACTACCTCAGCTTTGCATACTAACGCAAGCTTATCATTATTCAATACATCTTTGATATTCTTCTGTCCCCCATCTATACATCCTACTAGCAATAAAAGCACTGCTAATATTGCAATAGAACTCCAACTGCTATTCATAGAATATATATTAATAAAAACAAATTTAAAAAAGTTATGTACAACTTACTTGGATGCTATCTACATATATATCTGTAACAGGCTTAAAATCTCTGTAGACTCTCTCACCCATTCCATTTCTAACTATGGTTCCAACTATCTCAAGGATATTCATCTCGATATTTCTCTCTAAATCACCCTCTAATAATGCCCTAACAGAATTATTCAATCTAAATTCAGATTCCTTTCCATATCTGAGAATATTGTATTTGAATTTACCATGATCTTGATATTCGCTATATTCTACTCTTAGCAAACCTAACCCTTCTAAATATATTCTACTATCCACTAATAGTTCCTGCTCGTCCAATTTTAGATCACTATCCAATCTTATATTATAAATATGATTTGGGGAGGCAATTAGATAATATCCCTCTGGGATGCTGTGGAAAACAATCCTGCCCATAGCTAATATTTTACAAGTATAATTACTATCTTCATTCTGATTGTTATCAGACATAGATAGTAGTAAGACTAAAGCTAATATCCAATTCATATTTATATTTTTCCTTTCTCACTTTAAAAAGCTATGCTTTTTTAGAATATCTACAAATTCTCTCTCATAATGATTAAGCTCAGAGGGCACTATGAATGCAAATGGTTTTGTAGAATATACTCTTCCATAAGCTATGATTTCATCTTCATATCCTACTCTAGCTAGAGTAAAGATCTCCTCACCTAAATCTACCTTGCTGAAGAATTCATCTGTATCTCTGAACATAGGATCAGGTAATACTAAAGTATGCAAACCATTTCTACGATTCTGTTCAATATTATCAAGATATGATCTGATTCCCATATTCACCCAGCTAGCTACACTAACCACCCTACCAAATCTGTAAGGGCTAAGTCCAGTTCTAGAGATTGCATTAATTATAGATGAATTATGAAATACTCGCACTCTAATCCCTCTTCTGATTGCTTCAAAGTATATTGCAGAATGTGTAGTTGCAAACAGAGGATCCCCAGGAATTAGTATTGCTATGTTTCTATCCATGACCTTAAATATCCCATTCTCTAAAAACTCCCGATCTGCAGGCATTGCCTCATATCTATCTATAATACTTTCAGGCACATATGATGTGTAAATATCCACATATCTTTCAAATTCCCTAATCTCTCTAATTATCCTATCAGGTAATTCAAAATACAAACCCAATCCTACTAAATATATCATTCTACTATAAACTCAGGTTTATCAGGTAGAGCATATTTCTGCCTTTCCTCTCCAATCTGTATATCTATTTTCATGTAATTACTCAACCAATCTAGATTTCTCCGGAGATACTCATATACTTCATCATATTGATATGGGAAAGATATTGTATATGCTCTGTTCTTCAACTTAGCTATCAGCTCTTTAGCTTCAGGATATTTAGCGATTATATCCGCTATAGAGGTCTTATCACTCAATAGTTTATAAACTTCGAATTTCCAAGGTTTAGCTATTCCTATTCTAACCTTGCTGAAAGATCTACTATTCCTAAGAGTCTCAAGATCCTGCACAATCTCCCTGAATAGATCTTCAGGATGATAATTTCTTTGAGCTATATTTAATTCAAATTTTTCATCATAAACACTAATCCCAAATAATTTTCTGTGTATCATATCAGTAGTGAATGGTATTACAGGGAACATTGCTATATTCCAATATCTAACAATATCTCTGGGTACTCCTCTTAAACCTCTCTTGATAGCCCATTGCAGATCGTTATAAAATTCATAGAACATAGTATCAACCACTTTCTTTATCTCATAATTCCTATACATATCTGGTATTGATGCTATCTTACTGAAGAATCTGTATCTCAACCAATCGTCTATATCGCTACCAATATGAGGTTCGCTAAATAATTTAATTATCTCCTCTAATCTCTCTCGTATACCTTTTGATATGTTCTCTGAAAAATTGGTATCGGATTTTATATCACTGTTTGCAACCACAGCCATTCTGATAGTATCAGCCCCATATTTTTCTATAGCTCTCTTCAGAGGGATTATGTTTCCAAGACTCTTACTCATTTTCTTCCCATCCATTAATACAGATCCATTGGTTACTATTGCTTTTGGCCAATACTCTTTATCAAATATAGCTGCATGATTGAACAGATAGAATGTTAGATGATTTGCGATCAGATCGACTCCACTGTGTCTACTATCTACCCCATACCAATATAGGAATTCATCTCTCATAGCTCTATGTGCATCATTAATAGGTTCTCCTTTACCATAGAAGATATAATCAAAGAAACTCTCATCTAATTGATCTGGTCTAAAGCTGTTCAGATATGGTGTTAGTAAATAGAATGCCATGTAGATTGTAGAATCGCTCAGAGACTCAACAATCTGAGATTGATCGAATAGAAATCTTGTACCCAAACCTCTGGTTCTGGTACAGGCTTTTCTATCCAACCAATCGATAGTATTCTCAAATCTAGTTCGAAAATCCTCTGGGATGATTTTCATAGAATTCAGAAGCTGTTTAGTCTGCTCTTTCCAATCTCTGTTAGAGTAATCTATAAACCATTGGTTATCAATAACCTTAACAACCACTTCATCACCAGCTCTACTATATATAGGCCCATTGGCTATGCTATATATCTTTATAGCTGATCCTGATTTGAATAGATTGGCCTTTGTTGTTTCTCTAGCTTCTTTTACAGTTGTGTTTAGGGGAATGTGAAATCCGGAGATGAATTCTTTCCTGTAGAACTCTCTATTAGCTTCATCCAGATTCTTTATATCTTTTGGTATATGAACAGATGCATCACTGAGTTTTCCATCAACAGCTATTATTATCGGGTAGGAACAGGATATTTTTGAGTATTCATAGTTATCAAAGAGAGAATGACCTGGAACACTCATAACTATCCCTGTACCTTCCTCAGCTTTCACTATATCACCATGATACACAGGAACATACACATTAAGTAATGGTACTTTTACCCTCTTACCTATAAGCACTCTCCCTTCAAGACTCTCAATTTCTTTGTAATTCTGGAACTGATATTTTAGTCTCTCCCAAGCTTTTTTACCAACAACGATTCTGGTTTTGTTATCTAATTCTATCACCAGATAAGATTCATCACTTCTGACCCATATATTAGTTATCCCATATATTGTTTCGGGTCTTAGTGTTGCTGCAACTAAATATCCAAATTCACTCTCAAACAGAACTCCTACATACTCCTCTATTTCAGGATCAACATCCCCTTTAGTATCATGTGCACCTACTGATGAATTGAGTTTTGGACTGAATGGTATTGGATGTTTACCTTTTATTAAATATCCCTTATCATACAGTTTCTTCATCTGCCATTGGATAAACCTCTCAAAATATGGATCGAAAGTATAGAATTTCCTACTCCAATCTATCATAAACCCCATTCTTCTCATACCATCTTCTATTTCTCTAGCAAAGAACATCACAAGATCCTTGGGATCTGTTAATTTCTCATATTTTTCTCTCGGAATTCCATATATTTTCTCAAAGATATCGAACAATTCTCTATCCCCTTCTTTAATTCTATCAGCCATAGCTACTATAGGAGTACCAGTTACATGGAACCCCATAGGAAACAGGACTGAGTAACCTATTAATCTGTAAAATCGAGCCATTACATCGGCTATAGTATATGTTCTGGCATGTCCTATATGTTGGGGACTATTTGGGTAAGGAAATGCTGCAGTTATAAAATATTTTTTATCACCAGTTCTTCTAGCTATATGTCTCCCTTCCTTTTCCCACAACTCCAATAACTCTTTCTCATAATCCATACTTATACTTAACTAGATATATTTAATAAGTTTGTACTGTAACTTACTATGCCTAAAATGCGAGCTCTGGAATTTCTGTTAGAGCTCAATACAATATAGAAAGATTCTGGCATATCTGCAATTTTTATTTCCTCTGATATCTTGGTTCCTGAATATTTAAATATGCTATTTTCACTCCCAGAGGATCTAAAGTTCTGAAATTGGGAGTCATCCATAATACTAACCAATATGGGCACATTTGACTCTATACTTAGATGTATGCTACCTCCCCTGGGTAAATTATATTTATCTATCTTGTAGTAACTATAGCTGTGCTCGCTGATATCTATTTGGTCATCTATATACTTAAACTCTGCATATTCACAGAAATTAGATAATTCAATTACAAGCCAATATGCACTTGAGTTGTAGTAGGTACACCCATACCTCCTGTAGAGGTCTATTATATTGATATTCCCCCCATCTATCTCTGTGATAGGACACCTGTTATCAGTAGATATCACTGGACCTTCCTGAACATAGAAACCATAATACCTAGTCTCTCTGTCTAACAACCCTTTCCAATGTGAAGGTGCAAATTCTCTTATTTTCCGTATCTCCATTTTCGCATCAGAAGATGTTGGATAGAGAACCTCTTCAACTATAAGGAAATTGTAGAAATTATTAGATTTTATGTATTTATCATAATCACTCTGGAAATTGTAGTGACTAATTGTATATTTTTGTATCATACTCTCATATCGGATTTTAGAGTATCTATTCAAAAACTGACATTCTCTTAATTCAGGCAGTCCTAAACTAGCTCTCTCTAGATTTAGGTATTTAAAAAAATCTCTCACCCAATCATCAGTAGGGATAAATCCTTCTGAAGGTTTTGGATAGGTTGGATGAGTATTAACTCCGGTGGTTATAGATCCATCCACACTATAATAGGTTTTTCCATCTAAGGATTCAGAAATACTAAATATTACATTTGAGAGATAGATGAATATACTAGAAATCAATCTTAGTATGTTCGCCACAAGAGCCGGTTGTATAAGTGCAAGTAATATTAATAATGCTAGAATAAATATTATAATATCGATTATCTCTTTACACGAGCTGTTCATAAGTATCTATGTATTATGATAAAGATCAGGGCAGATCCAGCAATCAGAGCTATAGCTATTACTATAAGTAATAATATTATTATAGCTAACATGAAGAGTAACTTTACTGACGAGAGAATGGATTTGAGAACATTGAACAATCTTAACAAAACTATAACGATCCTATAGATTGGCGACGATATTCTTACCATTAATGTTTTAATAGAGGATTATTTAAAAAGATTTTTGTGGATATGTATTTGTGATAATTGCTGGAATCGATGTTGGTTATAGAAATATTGATAAATATTATATTTTCAAAGGAGTTATAATGTACTATATTTATGATAGTGACAAGTTGGTAGATAAGAGAATAGAAATCTCTAAGAAAGAAGCCTATCTTGATAGTATGTATGATGTGGATAGATATAGAGTGGAACTTGAGCGGGAGCTTGCTGATAGGGCTGTTGCTGATTACATATTGATAGATGGTCATTTAGATAGTAGGTTTTTTAGTATCCGCAATAGGACAAATAGATTCTGGATACCTAAGAGAGTGGAGACGCAGGAGATATATATCGATTCGGATATCATTGTAAGAACTTTTGGTAAAGAGGGGTTTAGATATAGAATAGAGACATTTCCAGATAATCGAGATAGTTTAGAGAGTTTAATTAAACTCCTAAATACTAGCGCCATAATCTACCCGTTCATTCTAGCTGAAGCAGATAGATTTTCGATTGTTAAAGATCGGGAGATTCCGTTCAATCTGAAATTACTAGTACTGACTGGTAAGGTGCATAGGAGATTGCTAAGAAGATAGATTTAAAAATACTACATCAATAAAATTATTAAGGGTGAATCCTATGGGAATATTGGATAAGATATTCGGTAAGAGCCAACCACAACAGAGAGATAATGTAAACATAGAGGATCTAATAGCTATGGATGAAGTGGGTGATGCAGTTACCCCTCCTGCTAAGTTCTATGTGAAGAAAATAATCCTAAGAGCTGAGGGGGATATAGAGGTGGTTATAGCAGAACTGAAGCAAAATAATATAGTCATTTTGGATTATGATCCTCTAAAAAAGCAGCAGAACAGATTGAATGAGATATTGAATAGATTAGGGGATCACGTGAGAGATCTAAATGGGGACATGGCTGCAATTAAAAATAGTACTGTTGTGATCATAACTCCATCACAGGTTAAAATAGCCAAATCCAAGTGAATCAACGATATGTATGTATTTACATATCTAAAGGAGAAATTTTCTAAAGAATTTTTAAGTTTTGCACCAGTTGCTCTTGTCAAAGGTTTTCTCGAAGTACTATTGTTTGTAATATTACTGTTACCCTTGTTTTTACTTGTTTATCTAACAGCTAATGATATTAGTTCTATTGGTACAGCACTGATAATAATTTTGGTTTACTCGTTAGTAGCTCTATTAGCGTATTTATATATTTACTGGCTACTAACAATGATAGTGTATATAAAAGTTGCTGAACCCCAACTCTCTCTAAGGGAAATATTTAATAAAATTCTAAAATATAGAATTCAGAGTAATGGATTGATGATAGTTACTTTCATATTAATTTCTGTAATTAGTTCAATTATCTCCAATATCCCATCTAGTATTTTCTCACCAATGTTGAGTATTGCAGTAACAAACCCCATACTTGGCGTCATCTTTGCAATTGTAATGATCGTATTGGTATTATTGTTATATCTACCATTTGTTGTGTTAATGGTTTATATGAAATTTTCTTATATAGAAACTGGTCAAGCTAGAAAGTCAATAACAGAGGGTATTAGTAGATTCATAAATAATATAAAAACTCAGCTAAAAGCTATTGGAACAATGTTGATTTTAAATCTTGTCACATGGATAATCTTAGTCCTAATTTTCATAGTATTAATATCATTTGCATTCTCTACTGATCTGATATTCTCTGTGTTTGCTATGGATCTATATGCTATTACCAGATTAATCTACGAATTACCTAAGCTAATTACGATTTTGGTAATATATGCTATTCTGAACATTATCGTTGGTTTAATATACGAATTCCTAAAGCTAAATGCACTATTGTATTACTTCAAGAGTAGTAAATGAGAGTTCTAGTAATTGGTGCAGGAATAGGTGGATTAGCTGCAGCAGCATTACTATCTAAGAGACATCAGGTCGTAGTTATAGATAAGAACGATAGTTGGGGAGGGAGAGCACGAGAGTTATATTTAGATGGATATAGATTCGATAGAGGACCATCATGGTATATAATGCCAAAGCTCTACAATAATTTCTTTAGGAAGCTTGGGGCAGAAGATTTAACTCTCATTCCTCTGAAGAAGTCTCTAAGAGTTTACTCATCTAAACATAAGATAGATCTCTATCCTAATGATACGCTCAATAGGGAGGTCTTTGAGATTCTGGAACAAGGAGGGGCACAGAAGTATGATAGATTTATGCATAGATCCAAGGAATTGTATGATCTAGCTTATAGATTTATATATGAAGATTATGCAAAGCTAAATCCAGACATCTTAAGTCTTGTGTTCAAGAATTTTGATGTTCTACTTAAAAATACTGATGATTATGTCAATTCTGTTTTTAGATCTACGATGGCTAGAAACATAATGAAATTTCACTCTGTATTCTTGGGGGATGTTCCTTGGAGAATCCCAGCTTTCTATTCTCTTCTTATACCTTCATATTTATCTGAGAATGTTCTCTATCCCAAAGGTGGTATGTATAGAATAGTGGATAATATCATTAGGAATATGAATAATGTGATATTCCTAGGAAATGTAAAGGCCGAGAGCTTGAATATTCAAAATGGATTGGTTAAAAATCTAATAGCAACAATCAATTCTGAAATTCAGGTAAAGTTCATAAATGCACAGAATAGTAATCTACCGGAATGGATATCAATTCAGGGGAATCAGATAAGAGTAGATGCGGATATTTACATCATTAATCATAGGAAAAACATTCTGATGCAGAATGGATCTGAGGGTAGAGCTCCTATAGGAGTATTTCTGATGTATCTGGGGATAGATACAGATAATCCAGACCTAGAGCATCACAATCTCTATTTCAGTGGTGATACTGAAGCTCATTATAGAGCAATCGATAGATCAACTCACATTCCGGAAGATTTCTGTTTCTATTTTCACATTCCCTCAGTTACAGACCCGAGTGCTGCTCCTAGAGGCAAACATTCTATCATGACATTAGTACCATTGCCTAAAAACATTAGAATTGACAGAGCTAAGATGGAAAGGAAGATCTTAGATAAGCTTGAGGAGCTAATAGGGGATTTTAGATTAGAGCAGAAAAAAGTATTGGATATGGAAGATTTTGAGAATGATTATCTGGATAGAAGTGCATTTGGATTATCTCATATTCTATCACAATCAGCTATGTTCAGACCCAAGAACTATGATACAAAAGTTAAAAATCTCTTCTATGTAGGTCAGAATACTAATCCTGGCATAGGAGTACCTCTTGTTCTATCATCAGCTATTATAGTTGATAATATAATAAGAGAAAGATACGGATAGTTAAGATTTTTAAATAGGAATGATTATAAAAAACATATGGATATTCAGATTATAGATATGAAAATACCGGATGGTGCTAGTATAATAATCGGACATGCACATTTCATAAAAACTGTAGAAGATCTTTATGAAGCTATAGTAAATTCTAATCCTAACATGAAATTTGGAATTGCATTTAATGAAGCTAGTGGTAAGAGATTAATAAGATATGAAGGAAATGATGATGAATTGAAAGATACAGCTATATATAACGCTAAGCTGTTAAGAGCAGGACATACTTTTGTGATAATGTTAAGAGGAGGTTGGCCTATAAATGTGTTGAACTCAATAAAGAATGTTGTAGAGGTTAGTAGAATCTATACAGCTACATCAAATCCTGTTAGAGTAGTTGTAGGGATTGATGGAGAGAGAGCAGCAATTCTAGGAGTAATGGATGGATTCAGTGTTCTGGGAGTGGAGAAGGAAGATGATAGGGAAGAGAGATATGCATTGTTGAGGAGATTAGGTTACAAGAAGTGATAAACATGGATATAGATCTAAAGCTCAAAGACCCTACTCTAGAACAGAAATCCGAAACATTCCAAGCTTTTCTACAGAAGTACTCTAGAGAGATAGATGAAATAAAGAAGCAGGCCGAGGAACAATACCAGACAGAACTATCTAAACAGGGTCTTCAGGAGATACTATTGATGTTATGGTTACTTGAGGATAGTGATATCAAAGTTCTGGAGAAGTTAAAAACACTGCTCAATAGACTATTCAAGAAAGGTATTATAGAGAACCTTAAGAGGTTCTTGATGCCGGAGAAGACATATAGAAAGAGAAAAAGATAATATGCTACTTATTATTTTTCTGTTTTTTCTAACAGCATATTCTCTGTTGCCTGGTAATTATTATATAATCCCACAATCTAGTCAAACATTTACAGAAACTTTCTATGCTTCTAAAACAGGTCCTAGTTGTGGGGCAATATCGCCACCTGCTCCTTTATCCTGTACTTTACAAGTAAACCATGGTGGGGGGATTAGTGAAAGTATTGGAGGGTGTAACTGGCAATCACTAAGTTGTTCTTGTATTGTATTTGATAACAATAATAATCAGTGTAGTCAGTATGGAGCTGAATTTAAATGTGAAATTAGTATAAATATAGGTGGGTTAGTTGCTGGAGAGGGAAATGCTAGTCTATCCTGTAATGGTGGTTATTATTCTAGTTCTCATCCACTTCTGTTTGATTTCGAATCTCCTAAAATATATGACATTAATCTTAATCCAAATTCCCCATCACATCATGAATCATTTCAATTTAGGTATTGTGTTAGAGATGATAATCCGGATATAGAGTGTGAGCTCCGGCTAAATGATTTGAAAATAAAAACGCACCAAACCGGGAATAGTAGAAGCGGTTGTTTTACAGAGACCATATCCGTTAATTGGGGTATTAACGAGATAAAGGTTTTATGTAAAGATAAAACACGTCATTCTAATTGGATAGGTGTTAGAAGAAACACTATAGAGAGGAGACTATACACAAGAACAACATCTCAGACTGTAACTGTAACCCTCCTGTCTCCTGTTGATCTGTTTGCCACTAATAACACTACAGCAAGACCGGTAAATATATCTTTCAGAGTGAATAACAGTCCTACAGAATATGTGGATTGTAAAATAGTTGATACAGTAACTAATAATATTATAGCTAATATTGATGGTGTCAGAAATAATTCTGAAGCATCCTATGTAATCCCAGAAAACTTTTCAGATGGAGTTTACACTTATAGAGTAGAATGTATAGATAGAGGTCCTAGGAATGTAGGAAGATCTGAAATTAGAAGATTCATCGTAGATAGAGAACCTCCAATCATACAGATCATATATCCAGCTGAAAACTCTCAAATCTATGATAATCCTGTGGAATTCAGAGCACTTGTGAATGATGCAGTACCAAGTCCAAATTCTCTGAATTGCACATTTAGAGTAGATGGAAGTACATTCACTTTTAACGATGTCAGTCCTGGAACTATATTATCAAGATCTCATAATCTAAATCCAAATCCATCTAACAAAATTTTCAATGTAAGCTGTATAGATCGAGCTGGTAACTCCAACAGTACACAGATAAGTTTTAATTACAAGGATGGAGTCCCACCAAGAATCAGATTGATATCACCTATAAATGTTCAGACTACAAATAATGACATCAATCTGGAAGCCGAAGTATATGATGATAGTGATTTTGTATGCATGTTCTATTGGAAATCCTATAATGATCAGAACTATAATTCCAGAAGTATTAGCTCAGGATCTCCAGGTGGGAGATTGAGCGTTAATATAAATTTACCAACGTATGGGTCCTACGAATGGTATGTAGAATGTAGAGATTCTAATGGCAACTCTGCAAGATCTAATAAAGTTAGTTTTATGAGAGTATTTCCAAATTCTGGAGGTTCTTCTGGAGGTACCATTAGCTGTGGAATGGGATCCGATCAGAGAATTGCAGATGTATTTGGAATGGCTGCTGTATTAGGGGCATTACTTATAACATTTGGTCTGTTTGCAGGGAAGATACTGAACAATCAAGAGATTGAGCTTGGGGCAAAAGCAGAGTTAAGATCATTTATAGTCACTATACTAGTATTCGCTATTATTGTATTTGTTAGTAATGCTTTCTATTGTGGATATATGAACGATCTATTACAAAGTGCCAGAGCAAATATCTCCCATCTATCGAACAGTATGAATGAGTTAATAGTATCTACCTCTAGACTCTATGCAATGAGCATGGTTCTCTCATCAATTACTCCAGTGGAATGGTCTATAAGTATGATGATAGTAGAATTTAATAGAAGAGAAAATTTCAATAAGAAAATCTATGATTACGGTACAAATGCCCAGGGTATTTTAAATCTATTTGTTAGTACGGTATTCAATCTGAATTACTATGCGAGATTTGTTGAATTCTTAGTAAATTATGCATATAATTTCTTACTATACGTAGCTCTAATAGCTAGAGTAATACCTATAACGAAAAGAATAGGATCAACTCTCTTGGGGATTTCCATAGCCATTATATTCATATTGCCTTTTGTATATAATATAACAACTGCAATACTAGTAGATACGATAACAAAGGGTGTTATACCTAGTATTGAAACATCTATAAAGAATGCGGAGGCAAATTTGGGAAAAGTTTATTACACCGTAGCAGCAATTCTAGATAGATTGAATACATGGGCATTTATAATGAATTGGTTACAGGTTGGGTGGACTCTTATAAAATTCGGGTACTGGTTGTTCTATATAGTATGTAAGTCTATTAGTATATGTTTCCCAATTGCACTAGGCCTTTTCATAGGGTGGGGAGATCTTTTGTATGGAATATTTAAGTTAATAGGAGCTGTGGTTTGGACGCTAGATGTTAATAACCTACAGTTTGCAGGTACAGGAGGTACTCAGGATGCACTAAAAGCATTTGAAGATATATTAAATTATAACACTACTCTACTACTTGCATTTCTAAATATACTAAACATCTCTTACTATCTGTTGAATTTAATAATAGTGATAGTAGCTATTAGATCCATCTCGCTGTTAGGAGGGGGTGATTACTTCCTATATGGTATTGAGGAGCGTCTATAGCATACTGATCTTGATGTTATTTACTTATAGTTCTGGCTGTAGAATAGAAATAACTGACAATAAGCTGTTGGAGATTGCATATCAGTTAGTTGGTATTATACTATTAGGACTAGCTCTAATCACTATTTATACTTATATCATCTCAGATCAGCAGAAAAGAATTACTCTTAGAGCTCAGGCAATAAATTATCTGTTTAGTATTTTTATACTAATAGCTCTACCATCATTCTCAGCATTTCTATGTACAATACAGATGGTAATGTTTGGAGAAGTAGCTGGGAATGGTGATTACATAACAAGCTCTATAAACTATCTGAATCAACAGACCAATGGGATTTTGGATAGTATATTTGATATGTACTCACTTATCAATACTAGAGAGGGTAAAGCCAATACCCCATATTCCTTCACTATTGTGTCTATTGGTATCTCTGGCTATGCTATTCTATTAGCAATTATGAGTATAGATCAACCAAATCTATTAATTACAGCTATCCAAAAATCCCTGATCTTCCCCATAATCACCTACTTCCCATACAAACAGAATATGATTTACAATTCTATGTCTAATAGAATAGTTAGAGATCTGGAAATGATATATTTAGGATTGCAGGTTCATGTATTCATACTAAGATTGATACAGAATGGATTGTTTGCTGGGATGGTGATAGGAGGGGTGGTGATAAGATTAATCCCCGGACTTAGGAAAGCTGGAGATATGCTAATTGCTTTTGGATTAGGGATGCATGTGTTATATCCTTTTATATATTCGATGTATTTACAAGCTTTTAATAATATATTTGAAAAGGACGCTGGATTGTACAACCCAAATTATGTGAGGGAGATATTCTTAGATACAAAATATTCATACTACACAATAAGTACCTATCAGCTCATGATAATAACACTACCTAACCTCTCTATAGCAATTGTGGCAGCATTTGCAATGAATGCTTATAAAACTTTTGATTTTATAGAATCTATGTGATGCTTATGATTTGGATATTAATATTTATCACAATATCCTTTTCCATATCAAACAATGTTACACAGGAGTATCAGAAGGGAATAGATGATGCTCTAAGAGCCATATCTAATACTCCTTTTATCAGAGAGATTGTTGATTATACAGGAGTTACTCCGGGTTGGTTTAATATTGGTATTATTGGAGTAATAATAGGATTGATTCTAGTAATATCCCTAAATTTTTCAGCAGATTTCCTTAACTCTCCTAGATTAAAAGCTATGGCAAATGTTGAATTCAAAGAATTTGCATTCTCCCTATTGATACTGTTAGGATTATTGATATTAGTAAATATGATGGATATTATATTCAAAAATGTAACATCTTCGAGCTCAACATTCAGAGATTGTAATTCTACACAATGTGTATACGAGCATATTAGAAATATAGTAAGGGACAACTACGAAATATTCAGAATCATGGTAATCGAGAGTTTGAAAAGTGCTGCAGCTAAGTATAAATCTGGAAACGTAAGGGAAGGTATAAAATTTGAATGGCCAGGACTCCCTTCATTTGGAGTCACCTCTCTAGGTAGCTTTACTCCATATATAGCCGAGGAACAATACTATACACTAGGTCTCTACATTCTGTCACTGGCCTCTGGAATAGCAGCTCTAACGTTAGGTATTATATCTATACTAGGTCCTATGCTGATCTCAATCGGAGTATTTCTTAGACCATTACCTTTCTTTAGAAAATTGGGAGCTACCATGCTAGCACTAGGAATAGGATTTTTCATAATTCTGCCCAGTCTAATAGTGTTGTTATATAGCTTCCCTCCTAATTTAGGCCTAACTTATACCACTAATGAATGTCCGGATATATGTAAAGTTGATATTGTAGCTTATACAACTAATAAGAAACTGACATATGCTGAAGCATTTTCTGAGCTTGCAGATAAAGGTATGTCAACAATTCAAATAAATATTTTTCTTGAGGGTAGTGGGAATAGGATAGAGCATGGAATTACTTCCTGTGAATATCTGAATAGAAATCTAAGACCTATTCCAGGAATAACTCCCACAATTCTCACAAAAGCTGATATCTATAAGATCACAGTTGATGAATGTCCTAAGATATGCAGGAAGATACCATATCCTATAGATATCCCTACATGCTATTTTGCCTCATCAGCATGTTCAAAATTGTATGATCAATCTAATGGTAAGTGTTTTATAGATCTATACGATCTTACACAGCTAAATATTAAGGTTAGATTAGCTGATGGTTCTGAACGCACTCTGAGAGAATATATTAGAAATACTAATTGTACCAAGCTCTTACCTATTCGCCCAAATCCAGATGATTATAATATATACTGTCCTCTCTCTTGTAGAGCATACTATAATAGGATAGTATGGGGACCATTCACTGAGGAACAGATAGAGTTAATAAAATCTGGGAATACTAAGGGTATATTAGATTTAGTAAATGATGTTACCGGACAACAGATGTCAGAGCAATTTGCAAATTTTTTGAAAGATAATAATAATTTTAGAACTGTTATTAGCGATATAATAAATGAAAATATTAAACAAATATGGAAGGCAGATATACTAATCACATGTGGAGCTATGTATAATCTTGTTCATGCAAATGATATATTATGTTATGACCCTTCTAGTACATCCCATCCTATAAAATCTATACATTCTGCAATAAATTCAAATCCTCCGGATGATCAGACTCTAAGGGATAGTATAAATCTTCAATATGGAAATGGGTACGGAGATAAGGCATTACAGATCAGACAACAACAGAAACCACAAGCCGATTCTAATCTACCTTCCAACTATCCGATTTTTAGTACAATCTATAACTGGGTCGGTTTTAATACACCAGAGAATCAGATTATCCAGAAGTTTAGAGACGAATATATAGATAAGATTATAACTAATAAAAATAGTATAAATGTAATATCTGATAATGATTTCTTGAACTGGAAAAGGAGATTCGGTAATATATGGAGTACTTCATGTGGAGGAAACGATGTTCTAGATGTATTGCAATTAGTAATAAACATACACAGAGATAATTCTATAAATAGTGTAAACACAGATGACATACTGAAGATAGCTGGCTGTTCACAAACTGTAAACAATTATATCCAACAATTTATAAACTTGCTCAAACAGCAAGTTGAGATTCCTTATGAAGCATATGGAGTGTGTGATCCTGAACAGGATTTTGGTATAGATTGCGGATATTCTGATAATTCCATGTGTCCTAGTGAAACTATATGTAAGAATATATATAGAATCAAAACAGATGAGAAACCATCAGATATATGGAGAAGTATTAAATCTACGTATTTTGATGGAACAGAGTCTTCTCCGAATGTAATGTTAACTCAATTATCGAAAGTATATCTACCAATCTATCCAATAGAAAGAGATTGCAGTCTATCTTCCTCAATTCCGCAAGATCTACTCAGATTCCCACCATCTCCAGATTGTTCAAAATGCAATCAAATGACCCCTATGCTAAACGATAATTATCTTTTTGATTACTTGGGTTATGCTGTATTCAGAATGGTAACATTACCATTAATAACTATTTTTATAACTTTTGTAGCTATCATATCATTGTCAGAATATCTGGGTGGAGAGATCTTCTTACCAGGTCTGGGTAAGGTGAGATAATGAATATTGTATTTGGTGATACTCTATATTCTGTATTGGGAACTGTGATTGTGATATCAGCTATATTGATGATTATCATCTTTGGAATAGGTAGGATACTTAATAATCGAGAACTGGAACAGACTTCGAAGGAGGAGATGGTTGAAATAGCTATATCAATTCTTATGATAGGTGTGGTAAGTTATTTGCTTACAAATCCAATTCAGCACTTCGGTTGTAGTTTGATGATAAACACTATTCTGAATGATAATTCTGTACAATGCGATAATCCCATAGCTAGAGAAGTTTATGTAAATAATACTCTATTGAGTTATCTAAACATGAGTTACGCATCTGTTCTTGATCCAAACGTATACAATGGGATGAATAGGTTGCTAAAGAGCTATTTAAGTTCTAAAAAGTATTTCATATTTGGTAGTATCTCTCAAGACCCATTGATAAATGATTTCATGTCTATAACAAATGTAGTGGGATCGCCTACCAAGATAATCAATGAAATAAAAGAGGAAACCTTCTATCAATCTGGAGAGGCAATTTCATCAGGTTTCTCATATATGCCATGTAGGCATTTCAGTTACATTTATGAGAGTCTAAACAATCTATTTAGTCAGATAAACTTATATCGATCTATAATCTACGCATTTAGAGAATTATTTAGCCCTAGTCTCTATCCAATTTTTATAATAGGATTCTTTAGCATTGGTATGATTATGAGAATTATAAAGATAACCAGAAAGGTTGGAGGTTTTCTCATATCATTCTCCATAGCCCTAAGTCTATTACCTATAACCACTGCATTCTTTCTAAATCTATTAACAAAAATAGATACGAATATGAATCCAACTACCTCTACTACAAATATGGTGAATTGGTTAGGAACTACTCTTAGTAATGTACCTGAACCTAATAAATGCTTCGATATATATTTACATAGATTCGATAGTACGTTCAGAGAACTGTACAGTGCCTCAACCAATCCAGATTCTTTCCTGATCAGATTTACTGTTCTATCTATCCTTTCTCTACTATCTTTAGGTCTAGCATTACTCACAGTAATATCCGTTACAGTTGGTATAAATCAACTACTAGGGATCGATGTTAGTCCATTTGTTCTCTCCTATATAGCGAGGGTGAGCTGATGCTAGGAACATATCAGGAAGCTATAGCTTTGGCATTGTTGATCAATCTCC
>JAUQPY010000022.1 GCA_030550115.1 Microcaldota archaeon | reverse complement strand
CTTTTACTCTCTCAGCTAGAGCAGGGGATATTGGGGTGAATAGTTCTACTCTATAACTCAGATCATTTCTAAAGATCTTAAGGGCAGTTTTACCTATATCAGATATTAAATAGTATATATTCCTAACATGATCTTTATCTACATTCTTAGCCTTAGCGATGCTATCTAATACAGTCATTATTCCTATTGCAATTCTGGTCTTGTTAACAATAAATCTAGTTAAATATTTAGCTTCAATAGGAGAAGTTCTGGATAGGAGATTAATAAGGATCTCTATCTTAATTTTTTGACTAGATTCGAGAGCGATCCTCTTCAGCGAATTGAATACATCAGCAATTTCTAATTCCTTATTAATAAGAGATCTAATTCTCTCCTTTCTATTTAATATATTATAAGCTAAATCTCCAATATCTCCGCTTTTTTTAAGATTCAATTCTAGATCATCCTTAGAGATTCCTGTAACTGCAGATAGTGCCTGTAAAATGAGATTGCTTGATACTCCCAGCTCTAGAGAGACATATGAAGGAGCAATCTGACCTACTAACATATAACTCACCATCATCGCTTCTTCCGATGATATGTTAGAGTATAACTTAGATAATTGATCTGTTATATATATCCTCGATCTGTTCTTTGATATAAGCTCAAGAAACTCACATAATTCTCTGAATTGCATAGAATGAAATTGTTTGGATAAATTTTTAAAGAATACTAATCTAATAATTATAGGTGGTTGAGGAATGTTGCCTACTGATACCAATACTCAGAAATACATTCTAATTGGAATCGCTGGGGCCAGTCTATTATTAGCATTCTCATTTAACAATCCGTTCTTACTTGTAATTGCACTTGTATTTACAGCTATAACAGCGGCCATGCTATTCTTTGGAGATCAGACATTTCCTGCATTAACCAAACTCAAAAACGTAGTTATTGTCATGAATCATACCAAGCACGAGATCCCTCCAAGTATGGATGTAGTTATAAAGCAGGTCGGCAATGAATACTATGCTAGTAGGTTTATAGGTCTTAAAATATACGATGCATTTGCTGACAATCCAGAGAGTGTGATAAATAGTAAAAAACAATTTGAACAGTTGGTTATAAATTATAAAAAACCATTCAAACTATCCTATCTTATGTATGCAATAGACATATCATCAAAGAAGAAAGAATTGGAAACCAAGAGGAGTGAAATATCTTTGAGATTGCAGAAGGCTAGAGAGTCACCATCTCCAGATTTACTAACTATAGAGAGATTGGAAAGAGAGAAAGCATATTGGACACAACAGATTCAGAAACTCGAGCAGGGATTTAGACCTATGGATGTACTAATCTATTGCCAAGTTACTGTTAAGGGAAATACTAAGGATGAGGTTATAGAGAAAAGTAGGGTTGAAATAGACAATCTAAAGGGTAGTTTAGCTAATGCTCTAAGAGTTGATGTTTATGATATAAAAGGTCCAGATCTATTAAAGGTTCTAGAAATGGAGTATGTGATACCAACAGATACAGAAGAGATGTACAAAGAAATTGGTAAAGTTGCAGTTAAGCAGGGTGTATAATTGTGGGTGTATTAGGTGGAAATTTTAAATTTATAGAGAGCAATAATTATGAAATATCCGCTAGAGTTCCTCTACAGTACCCTCCTCAACCTCCTCCAGAACTACTTTTTGGAGACCCTACGGAAGGGATATATCTAGGAGTAACTGAATTTCTAAACACTCCTGTATATTGGAATCCTAAATACCTAACCAACCCACATATAGTAATAGTTGGAATAAGTGGATCTGGAAAATCATATACTATAAAAACATTCTTGCTCAGAGCTAGTTATGTTTGGAATGCTAATGCCGTTATAATAGATTGGGCAGGTGAGTATAAAGAATGGGTTAGTCAGACCAATGGTAAGGTGGTATCTCTAGGGGGTGGGAATTATCTAAATATCATGGATTTAGGTGGAATGAAACCCTATGCCAGAATCCAGCAGATAGTACAGACACTAGACCTATTAGTAGGAATATCTGAGAGTCAGGAGCAGAAGAGACTGCTGGAATGGGCACTAGAGACAGCATATTTGAACGCTGGATTCAGATTAGATTCTAGTGAACAATATGATCCACTTGGCAGACCTCTTGAACCTCCAACACTTAAGGATGTAGTTAAGCTGTTAGAGGAGAAAATAGAATTGGAATCAAATCCATATATTAAGAGAGAATTGCAGACACTCACTCATAAGCTCAGACAATTTACCAGACCTGGAGACGATTATTTTGCTAATAAGAGTACATTATCTCTTGATGAATTGATATCATCTGGATTGGTTGATCTGGATCTATCAACACTACCTAGCGAACAGATGAGAGCTCTAGGTGCATTAACAGTATTGCAATTTATAAAGGAGAAGATGAGAACCGAGGATTTCAGAAGAATAAAAGGTATTAGATTGTTCGTTGTGATAGATGAAGCCTGGAAGATCAGTAAGGAAGAGAATAGTGATGTGGTTATGATAGTTAGAGAAGGTAGAAAATACGGATTCAGTATGATAATTGCTAGTCAGAACCCTGTAGATATAGCTGAAGCAATATTCAGTAATGCTGGAACAGTACTGATGCTCAAGATTAGATTCGAGAACTACCTCAACTATCTTCAGGGTAGTCTAAGATTTAGCAATTTTGTAAGAGAGAAAATCCAATCATTTGGAGTTGGTCAGGGTGCAATGTATTTATCATACTATGTGTCTGGAAACTTTTCGAATACAGTTATTCTGAGTAAGATAGATGGAGAGATTGTTATCAAAGATTATTTCATTATGTTAAATGTTATTGAAGGTGATACTATGGGAAGTGTATCTATAACTAGAGAAGAATTCCGATCCAAGCTCAGAGCAATGGGGGTGGATATAAAATCTATAGAATCAATATCATCTAGCTTTGAGAAAAATAATAATAGATTGGATGTGATTGAATTTGTAAAGCTCATGATGTTAGAGGGTATAGATAGGAAATTGATAGTAGAATTCCTGAAAGATCTTGGAGTAGAGGATCAAACCATAGCTAAAGCAATACTTAGAGCTCAGATGAGAATCAAGGGTAGCGAGAGAATAGCAGAGGTGAAACTGTGAAGGTTGATATAATATCCAGAGAGGAGATCAAAGAAGGAGAAGCTTACAGGATTAAATCGGATCCAGTTCTAGATTTGATTGTTAGATACAAAAAAATGATGGGTACTTATCAAGGGAATGAATTGTATGTGGCTAAAAAATCTATGGAAGAATATAAGAAGAGAAGGAAAGATTTTGAGAACGCTATAGTATTAGGGGCTATAATTGGAATTGCATTTACAGTATTATTAGTTATAAGTGCGTTGAATAATCCTGCTCAGGCAATAAGCTCTCTGATAGGAGGTGTAATATTGGGACTACTGTTTTTAGTTCTTGTTATATTAACAAAATACATTCCAGCTATAGAGGAAACACCTGTAATGATAGGTGGTGAGAATGGCAAAGAGAATAACGATAAAGGCTAATTGCCAGAGTATTGATAGAGTTAGAAGTGTAATCAAATCTATAACAGGTTTCTATGTATTGGATAGAGGAGATAGTATTAGTATAGGATATTTAGAGCGGAAGGACGTTTCAGGTAACCCAGAGAGTTATTATATAATAGAATTTAAAGCCGATAGTATTGATATAATGTATACAGAGACTGGTTATGAGGAGGCTTTTAGGAGATGGGATGTTATAAAGAAAGTAATTCCAATTATAAGTCAGGTGGCACAATATTACTCTTTGGATTTATCTGATTTAATAAAGATAATAGATTTTGCAATAAATGATATATTCCAATCTGTACCTACTAATGTTAGAGAAGAATTAATGAAAATAGAACAGCTTAGAGGTCAGATCAATACATTAGAGAAGAGAATAGCTAAGCTAGAATTAGAGAAATCTGATTTGGAAAAGAGACTTATTAGTCTAAATGAGGAATACGAAAAGGCTATGTTAAAGATTAAAAAATATGAAACGTTGTCAGATGAACAGATCAGAGAGAAGATTCTAGAATGGGTGAAAGAGAACAACGGTAATATTGCAATACTAGAGTTTGCATCATTCTACAATATTCCTGAGCAGAGAGTTAAGGAAAATTTAGACTATTTAATTAAGGAGAAATACATTAAGGTGATAGGGTAGTGAAGATACAGATTTTGAAAAATTACATAGGTCAGATATTCAAAATTCAAATTCTCAAACCTTATACACAAGCTATTAAGAGGGAACAATTAGAACAGCAATACTTTCAGAAATTAAAAAAGGAAGATAGTTTGGGAACTATCCTAACAATCCTACCTGCAATTATTTTTGTTATTCTAATAGTTTGGGGTTTCCTGAATTTGATGAGTATCCTAGGGGAATTCAATCAAGTAGAGGAGATAAATATAAATCCACCTGTTGTGTTTGATGCATTCTATGGTTATTATGGAGCTGTAGGTAGTTCATCGTTTGTACCTATAGTTAATCTCAAGAGTCCTGGTAATATATCTGTTGATATAGTTCATTCACCTATTCCAGTTATAAAAGAATTCTACTTAGTAAAGCCGATGGATCCAAGTATTATGAGTTTAGTGTATCAATTGACTCAGTATATGGATTACAAATACAGAATCATAGACTCCTCTGAATTAGATTCTGTTCCAGAGGGATCATTTGTGATATACTTTGGTCAAGTATTAGATTATAAAACTTATGAGGTTATAAATAGTGCAAGAAATCATCTAAATTTCATATTTATTTCTAAATCCGTCCCAGAGAATTATAGACCTATCGGTCAGTCACCTATTAAACACAATCTATTTCCATTTCAGATTGAACAGAATATAAGAATCAAACATCCTGTATTAGGGGATGGTGTTAGAGTAAACTACCGGATTCCTGGATCTAATATAAACGGAATGACCAGCTATTTCTGGGATGAGGGCAGAAAGAGGTTTTACATCTTTTTCCCTGAGGAACTGAACGCTATAGGTTATAATCTATCTCAATTATATTATGCATTTAGAGTTGATTTTGAAACAGGCCTTTGGAGCAGAGCTCTAAGAAAAACTATCCCTAGTGTTAATTTGATAGATAGACAAGTAATGTTGCCGTTATCTGGGGAGAGATTAGGAAATACTGTAATTATGTATTCTACAGATCCTAAGAACAGATTTTTCATATCAATAAACTTATATCCTTATTCTAGAGGGATAATTCTACCGAAAGAGAGAATCTTCTTACCAAAGACAGAACAGATCTTTGATATTAGATATGATCCTTATGGTATTAGAAATGAGAGGCGTAGTTTAGAGATAAGATTGATGAACTCCTCAAATTCCATGGTGTTACCTACTATTAAAATAGGTAATTTTGAGCCAAGAGTAAATGTTGAATACAGAAGATCATTGGATCTGAGTGAAGGAACATATAAAATAGAATTATGGGAAGCTGATGGAGTTAATCTATTCTCTAAAACAATCATTACAGCTTCAGATATATATCCAACTGCATCGTACAAGGAATCCCGATCAGGTAGAGAGGTTGTTATAAATTTCTATTCTTATGATGGAACTCCTCTATATTTAGAGAATATAAAGTACTTCTTACCTTGGGAGGATAAAATGAGAGAGGAAAGATTTGTTGATACTAGTGGTATAGTTATTCCTCTCAATCAACCATTACAGACTGGTAATTATACTGTAAAAATAGAGATCAAAGGCAAAACATATGAAACAACATTCAGAGTCTTACCAAGAACCTCTATAGATAGATTAATCTTTGGGAATCCTCTAGGATTATTCACTATAGTAGTATCTGTTATAGTAGTTGTGGTATCTAATTACTTAAGGCCAAAACCACCAATTAAATACTCAATCGATATACCAGAAGTATTCCCTCCTGTTGAAACAATCCAAATCAAGTTAGATGAGGAGTATGTAATCAGGGCTTTTGAAACTATTGAGAATTATTACAAGTGGAAAAATATCCCTCTAACAGAATCGGAGATCGCGGAAGGATTGAAGGAGATAGATATAAGACTGGAGAATGCTGTTATAGATACCAATTCTCTATCCATAGTACTAAACACTCTGGTTATGAGAGGAATTCTGAAGAAATATAAAGACTATTATATCCCTACAGAATGGGAGAGGAATAGTGGTTACACAATAGAACAATTGGTTATGTATAGATTAATAAGAGATCAGGGATTAGAGAGAGGGATTATATATGAATTAGATCAAAATAACAGGGTCAATTTTACCACAGAATATGGAGATGGAATAATATATTTATACGAGCCGAACAGAGTTGAAGAGATTGTTAAATCAATAGCTGAGCAAATATCTGACAATAAAGAAATTATAATATTAACTAAAGATTACTTTGATCTACAGGATCTTCAATCTAAGCTCTATTATGTAAACGGGGGTATGTTGATAATTAATTACATAAGGAACGATAGGATCCAACTATACACAGTAGAGGATTATTTAGAGAAAATAAAGATAATTTACTGATCATTCTTGTATATCTGTCCTGGATATATTATAGAGTTACTAGGGACAATACTACCAGGCATTATCATACTATTCACACCTGTTTTTGTATTATCTCCCACCACTGCCCCAAACTTTCTAGTATTCATCGGCATCACATTTCTCTCATCAAATCTCAGATTTGCAATTACAGAACCTGCACCAAAGTTCACGTGTTTCCCTATTACAGAATCCCCTATGTAATTTAAATGTTTTGCCTTAGTACCTTGCATTATTATAGAGTTTTTTACAGTACTTCCTATACCTATTTCTGAATCCTCTTCTATACTAGCAGGACCTTTAATATAAGCATACGGCCCTATCTTTACATTCTTACCTATATAAACAGGCCCTTCTATTGTAGAATTCAATATTACTGCACCCTCCTCTATTATAACTTTACCCATTATAGTATTGTTACCTATCAATTCACCATTATTTCGTTCGGGTTCTCTAGAAATTATATACTTCATAGCTTCCAGCAGTTCCCAAGGATAGGCAACATCCATCCAGAATTCATCCTCAACAACAAGAGCCCTCTTATCTATAAGTATATCTGTTATTTCATACTCACCCCTAGCAGACATCTCTATTCTGGCAATATGATCAAATACAGATCGATCAAAATGATATATCCCTATATTAACCAAATTTGTCTTAGGATTGGAAGGTTTCTCAACAATATCCACAACTTTACCATTTTTTAACATCACTACTCCGTACTTTTCAGGATTATTTACTCTCTTCACAGCAATTGTATTTGGCTTTGAATTCTGAATCCTATTGAAGATATTTGGGTCTAATACGTGATCTGCGGATATGACAAAGAAACTATTTCCCTTTACGATGTCTTTGGTAGAATAGATTGCTCCAGCGGTTCCAGGCATATCTTCCAATTGCTCCACAAAGGTTATACCAGGAGTTCTTATTAACTCTTTGATCCTCTCATCTCTGTATACTACATAGATTCTGTATCCTTGCCAGCTCTCTAATATTCTATCTATTATGGTTTTACCGGCTATTTTCAATACTGGTTTCATCTCAAATGGTCTCATTCTCTTAGACATTCCTGCTGCTAGAACAACAACTTCCTTCATATTTTACCATCCTTTTTTAATAATATCAATTTATCTACAGCACTATCTGGATCTTGGATAATATCTAAGAATTCTTCGTACGAATAATTATAATTCCAATTACTCTTCATATATTTATCTATATCAACGATCTCCATGTTATCGATCACATTATTATCTTTCACAGCTACTGTTCTCATATCGATTTTTACCCTAGGATCTCTGTATTTCGAGATGTTTATAGGTTTATCAACTTTCAGATCTATCTTAATGAACTCATTAGGGTGTTTATTTAATATCTCATCAATCCTCTGGTGTATTCTACTAATATCCTCCCCTACCACATCTAGATAGTAAGAAACTCCTCTGGTCTGATTGGGGATTGGTATTTCTTTTAATATTCGAGTTTCAGTATCATATATATAAACAGCTTTATCTCTGGCAAAATCATCTCTATCAAATCGGGTTATAGATGTAGAACCTGCTATCAGTAGCTTGTTTTGAATAAATTCTCTACTATGTATATGCCCATCTACTATAATGTCAAATCCCGTTTTTAACAAGTAATCAGGATCCAATCCATCAAAACCATTTCTTTTAATATCCTGGTGGATCACTAATATATTTATCTTACCCCTATCCAATTTCCTATTCAGCATCTCTATTTTGGAGTGCACATCGTATTCATCATAATCAATCCCATATATCACTACATTTTCTTCCTGATAATACCTTATACCATCATCACTGAGTTTCCCTAAAAACATATCCCTAACAGATTTTATAGATCTGAAACGATCTATATCTGTAATTAGATTAGTTCGCATTATATCATGGTTGCCTAAAATATAGAACATACGAAGTTCCATCTCTGATATGGGTTCTAAAAACTCTGAGAACACATCTACTCGGACATCATTCTTATCAAATATATCCCCACCGTGAATTATAATATCTGAGTCTTTTAACATCTGAATAGCATTTCTATAGTTTTTTATAACCTCAGCTCTAAAAGAATCTCTAGCTAATCCTATATGAGTATCTGATATAATTCCTATTTTCATAAATCTAAATTAGATAGCATTAGATTTTAAATGTTATCTATGTAATTAAAAAGTGCAGAGGTGTTGATTATGAAATTGTCCGATGAAGTGAAAGCAGAAGTTCTAACTGTTCTAAACGAAGTAGTTGCTGCCGGAGGTAAAGTAAGAGCAGGTGTAAATGAAGTTACTAAAGCTGTGCAGAAAGGTGTTGCAAAGCTAGTTGTAATCGCCGAAGATGTAAATCCACCAGAACTAGTATCCCATTTACCTAAATTAGCAAAGGAAAAAGGAGTATCCCTAGCATATGTATCTAGTAAAGATGCTCTTGGTAAGGCCGCAGGTAAGAGAGTGAGTGCATCTTCAGTAGTTGTGGTTGATCCTGGAAATGCTAAGGCAAAGTTTGAACAATTGCTATCAAAGTTGCCAAAGGTAGAGTAAAATGGGAGACACTGAAGGAGGTGCATTTTTGGCTGAGATTGTTGAGATAAAATCCAAGGCAGGAGTGTATGGAGAGATCTACCAGTGTCTTGTACAGATACTTGAAGGACCTGATCAGGGTAGAACAATACTCAGAAATATCAAAGGTCCAGTATACAAAGGGATGAGGATAGTACTTAGAGAAACAGAGAGGGAAGCTAGAGAAGAGAGGCGATAGATATGAAATGCTCATTTTGTGGTGATGAGATAAAACCAGATAGAGCTGTATATTATTATACAGCTACTGGAAAGGGTTATGTGTTCTGCTCATCAAAATGCAGAAGATCTATGCTAAGGTTAAACAGAGATCCCAAGAAGTTAAAATGGGTGAGTGGGTAATGGACAGAACACTAGTCCTAATCAAACCTGATGGCGTATACAGAGGATTGATAGGTGAGATAATATCCAGATTTGAGAAGAAAGGTTTGAAAGTAGTTGGAATGAAAATGATGAAAGTATCGCCAGAACTATCCAAAAAACATTATGAACAACATCTAAACAAACCATTCTATCCAGATCTGGAGAGATTTATAACATCAGGTCCTATTGTAGCTATGGTTATAGAAGGAAAGGAGGTTGTTGAAGTAGTAAGAAATATGGTGGGAGCAACAAATGCTAGAAAAGCTCAACCAGGCACAATACGTGGAGATCTATCGAATAGTTTCTCCAGAAATCTAGTACATGCAAGTGATAGTCCTGAGGCAGCTAAAAAAGAAATAGAATTATTCTTCAAGAATGAAGAGATTCTATCCTGGGATAGAGAAAGATTCTATTTCTATGCTCCAGACGAATAGATCGATCTAGGTTCAATCTCATTTATCAGATTCTGTTCGTATATTTTTCTATCCAATCCGTTTCCAAGAATCCAACTCAATTTTACATAAGCTACTTCTGGCAACATATCTGTTAGATTCCCCAAAATCCCGTAATTCAACATCTCCCTACCAGTTCTGTAAACATTCAGATTGATTCTACCTTCTATAGTTTGAGAAGTGATTGCAAATATTCTATCCTCATACTCACCAAGTTTATGAATTAGCTTAGGGGCAATATGACCCAAACCGGTACCAATTAGTAATATAGCTTTGTATCTCTGTGCAAATACATCTATCACATATTCCTCCATACCTGGATAGAAATATACTACACCAACACTATTACTAAACTTTCCCTTAAGATCAGACAAATCTCTAGTTTCTATATATGGGTTATTTTTTATGATCTCTTCACTAGGGAAATTCACTACCCCTATTTTGCCCTGCCCAATAGCTCTAAATGCATCTCTCCTAGATGTATGAGATTTTCTAGTTCTAACAGCTCTAAAGATACCTACAGATTGATCAGAGATAGTATCATGCATCACTATAACACTCTCACCTATATCACTATTAGCCACCCTGAAAGCAGCTCTGATATTTATTGATTGATCACTACTAGGCCTATCACTAGATCTTTGGGATCCAACAAAAACCACCGGCTTGGGAAAATCTCTGATTGCAAAACCAACTGCTGATGCTGAATATGTCATAGTATCTGTACCATGCAGGACAATAACTTTCTTACCATCACTTAACTCTCTATAACACAATCTAGCCATCTCCTCCCAATCTCTAGGCTCCATAGCTTCACTGAATTTAATTTCACTAAGAGCTATTTTTTTGCTAGGTTCTCTGATTATTTCAGTAAGATC
The DNA here is from genome assembly GCA_030550115.1 of Microcaldota archaeon. Taxonomy (GTDB): domain Archaea; phylum Micrarchaeota; class Micrarchaeia; order Anstonellales; family J096; genus JAADEL01. The sequence continues at coordinate 9,886 of JAUQPY010000022.1, read as the reverse complement.
AAATGATGGGTATACAGCTCCTGTTGAGTAATCTACTTTAGACATTATAGTCCCTCCAGTCATGATTATGCTATACTCTCCACTCTCATCTAGAATCTCTGGATTCTGTTTTATAATCTGCTCTTCATGAATTATATCCACATCTTTAGATTCTAATAATATATTATAACCATTTCTAAGCTTTATCTCCAGGAGATCCCCAATAGAATTTATCAATACTCCTTCCCACTCTCTATCTCTCCACCTAAATTTCAATCTTTTCATAGTAATCTATTAACAGCGTCCCAGTTTATCACTTTCCACCAGTTATCCACATATTGAGCTCTGTTGTTCTTGTATTGTAAATAATATGCATGTTCCCATACATCTAGAGCCAGTATTGTTTTAGAATTAGCTATATGCATAAGATTATGTTTCTCAATAGTCATAATACCTATGTTATCTCTGTATGTAAATGCTATAGCCCATCCAGACCCCTCTACATTCTTAGCAGTATCACTAAATTCTCTCTGAAAAGATTGAAAGGATGGATAGTTCTGAAGTATAATCTGCTCTATTCTACCAGTTGGAGGATTATCCTCTCTAGCCGGTCTCATAATGTTCCAGAATAGAGTGTGTAATTCATGCCCATTCATGTGAAAAGATAGATCCCTCAGTACTGCTCTAATATCTATCTCAATCTCACCCTTTCTGTATCTCTCCAATTTTTCAAGAGCTTTATTAGCTCCATCTACGTAGCTCTGATGATGTTTCTTGTGATGCAATTCCATAATCTCTCTGCTTATCACTGGTTCTAGAGCACTGTAATCATATGGAAGATTTGGTAAGGAGATTCTCATAATTAGTTTTAATGCACAACTATTTTTAAGGATATCCATTCTAACATAATTATGGAATTAGAAACGATAAAAGCTAGAATGGAGGAAGATAGGATAGAATATGTAGCATTGCAATTTCCAAACATACTTGGTGAGATAAAGGAAGTTTTCATATCTAAATCTAGGTTTAACACAGATATATTAGAGTACGGATATTCTAATCGAGATATGTTCCAGATGTTTGGAGAGGAAGTTTATCTTAAACCCAAATTAGATACATATCAGGTAATACCTTGGTATGTATTTACAGCTAGATTTCTAAGTAGATTATACCTAGCTGATGACTCTATGGAATTCGATATGTTTAGCAGCTTAGAGAAAGTAGTAGAATCCCTACAGGATCAGATTCAGTTCCTCATACAACCAGCTATAGAATACTATATTATAGAGAATGTTAACATAGATAGAATCACCAAGGATAAAGGCCCTGCTATCAATCTAGATACCAAAGAGGGAAGATGGAACATGAACTACCATTCTCAGCAGGAAAACATATTCTCATCATACCCTGCAGATTTTTACATAGCTCTTAGACAACAAATAGTTTCTAATCTCCAGCTGTTTAGATATGATGTGGAATCACATTACCATTCTTACTCCCCATCGCAACATAAAATAGTAATGGATCACATGGATCCTATAAGAGCAGCTCAAAGTCTGTTGGACATAAAATATATAACCAGAGCACTAGGAGCAGCTACAGGTACACATATCACATATATTCCTTATCTATTCGCAGGTCATAAGGGTAATTCATTAGAGCTGAGATTAGTAGGGGATTTTGTAGATAATAGAGATTTGAAGGAAGAGGTTAGGTATTTTGTAGCTGGAATCTTAGAACATATAAATAGCATTATGTTATTCACTAATCCAACTACCAATTCGTATAGAAGAATTCAGAATGAAGGGTTCTATAGATGCTATTCTAGGAGCTACAACCCTAGTACAGCTGTGGAGATAAATACTAGAGGCAAGGGAGAGATAAGACTACTATTCCCAGATAGCTCCGCACATCCTATTTTAGGTTTAACAGCTATTCTAGCTGCAGGTTATGACGGTATAAAGAAAAAAATATCTCTGGAGTATGAGGTTACTACAAATCCCAAACTTATGAGTCTAAAAGATCTGAAAGAAAAGAGAATAGATACATTACCACATTCGCTTGAGGGAGTTCTAGAGAGTTTCCAGTCTGATCGTAATTATCTCAAGGGATTCGTAAGCTCTTCGATAATAAATGAATATTTGAATCTGAAACAGCAGGAGATCAAGGATACTAAAATATACAATTCAGCTCATGATTATGAGAAATATCTATAGGATTTTAAAAATAATGGTGTGATATAAAATTGAATTAGCGGCCATAGTCTAGTGGTAGGATGTCAGCCTTCCAAGCTGAAGACCCGGGTTCGAATCCCGGTGGCCGCACTTTACAAAACTCAATGATCCATACATTAAACTAATCCAACCAGACATAAAATTAGTATACCTATAAGATTCAAACTGATTTAGGATGATTGTGATTTTATTTTCTCAGCAATCTTTTTAGATCCATAAACCTCAATTTTATCATCATGATCTATTAGATAACATCCCGCCCGTTCAGCAATCAACATGGCTGCTCTATAATCCCAAGGTTTAAGATTCAATCCTATAAATGCTGCCAATCTTCCAGAGGCAACATAACATATCTCCAGAGCAGCACTTCCCAGTCTCCTAATCTCTCTGGCTTTGAACACATACTGTTCAGTTAATCTGATGAATTCCTCTTTACTAGGTCTATCATTACCACGGCATATTCCTATAAACATATTTTTCAAATCTAGATCCTGAGCAGGTGCAATCTTCTTACCATTCAACCTAGCCTCGGAATCTTTGGTAGCATAGAACATTTCATCTAAAATAGGATTATATACAACTCCAACAACAACTTCTTGTTTGTGTTCTAGGGCTATTGATACATTGAAATAAGGGATATGATGTCTGAAATTCGTAGTCCCATCTAGAGGATCTATCACCCAAGTATATTCGCTCCCCTCACTATATCCACTCTCCTCAGCTAAAATAGCATGATTAGGATAATTATCCTTTATAGCTCTTATTAAATATTCTTCCGAAGCTCTATCTGCTTCAGTAACCAAATCCCCAACCCCCTTTTCCATTTCCTCTATTTCATCTCTGAAATATCTCTTTAATATATTTCCTGCCTCTCTAGCTATATTCATGGAAAATTCCAAATACTCTTCATACATGATTCAATATAAAATAGGGTTTAACTTTAAAGCTTTATTGATGATCTTAAATTATGGATAGTGAAATAGAAAGGAGGAAGAGAGATCACGTAATGAATTCGTTACGACAAGATTCTCAGTATGATCTAACCTCATGGTTGGAATTCGTAATACCAATACATAATGCCCTTCCGGAGATCGATTACGATAAGATAGATACTAGTGTTGTGTTTTTTGGTAAAAATTTTAGTTATCCTATATATATTTCAGGTATGACAGGGGGATTTAATGATGCTTACAAGATAAATTCTGAGCTAGCAAATATCGCAGAGAAGTATAATATACCATTGGGATTGGGTAGTATAAGAGCTATGCTAAAGAATCCTACTCTAAAATACACATATGATGTTAAAAGAGGTAAAGATATATTTATGATAGCTAACATAGGTGGGGTTCAGCTTAAAGAATATTCCAATAGAACAATATTGGATGCTATGGATAGTATAGAAGCAGACGCAATAGCAATTCATCTTAATCCTGCTCAGGAGTTAATACAGAAAGAAGGAGATCTGAACTGGAATGGTGTTATGGATAGGATAGTAGAATTAGCTGATGATACCAGAGTAATAGTTAAGGAAGTTGGAGCTGGCTTGAGTTATTACGTTATAGATAGATTAAAAGATAGTAAAGTTGCATATTATGATGTTGCAGGAGCTGGTGGCACAAGTTGGACTAAGATAGAGTATTTGCGAAATCCTGATGCTCCTAAGGGTTTTGAGAATTGGGGAATACCAACTGCTTTAGCATTACTTATGAATAGGAATAAGGCTAGATTATTGGCTAGTGGAGGAATCAGAAATGGGGTGGATGGATTCAAGACTATTCTGCTGGGTGCTGAACTGTTTGGTATGGCAAAACCCTTTCTAGAGATGGCTTTGGGGAAGAGTAATAACATACTAGATCTTATAATACAACAGTTTAAAGGGGCAATGTTTCTCACAGGATCCAAAGATATAAATACTATAAGAAAGGTAGATTATGTGATATTAGATCCTCTCAAAAGTGCATATGAGCAAATTAGGTCAAGTATTCTTAAGAGATAGGCGCATTCTAGAGTATATCTCCTCACATGTATCTGGGAGAATCCTAGAGATAGGTGGGGGAGATGGAAGATTAACAAGATACCTAATTAGTAGGGGAGAGGTATGGGTGGTAGAAATTGATTCGAGATTTATTCAGATATTGGAAACAATCGCACATCATGTGATTCATGCAGATTTTTTGAGAGTTGAACCATTTAATGTTGATTGGATAGTTGGAAATGTCCCTTACTATATCTCCTCACCTATACTATTTAGATTGCTAGATTGGAACTTTCATAGAGCAATCCTGATGTTTCAGAGCGAATTTGTGGACAAGATGGTAATGAAAGAGCGAGATAGAAAATATGGGAGATTATCTGTAATGGCCCAATACTATTTCAACATTACCCCTCTCAGGAGAGTATCTAAATATAGTTTCTCTCCAATTCCAAAAGTAGACTCTACTATAGTGATGTTAGAGAAAATAAGGGAGAGGGATATTGGGTTTGAGAATTTTATAAGGAGTATATTCACTCAGAAGAATAAAAAACTAAAAAATGTATTGGAGGATGTTGATGAAAAATATGCAGAAAGAAGGGCAGATGAACTCTCATTAGAAGAACTTCTAGAGTTATATAAAACCTATCAGTAGCTACTCTGGTCATCACGAATCAGACTGGAACGGTATCATCACATTAGGTATTCTTTATGCAGGCTCGGAGTTCAAAAGACCGTTTCTTTTTAAAACATAAACAGGTTCTAACTGTTTCAAAACCTCTATCTTCTCGTATACATAACAGTTTATCTTCAGCTCTCTAGAACCATACCTCTGCTCTATATTTTTTATAACCAACCTATCTGGCTCAACACCTAGATAGGATACTAGATTCTGCCTTATATCCTTTATAGATGGTGTAGCTCCATCAAAAGACATGTTTATCACATACTCTATCCTGGATAGTATTGTATTCATCTTCTTTGCAATTATCTTCGTCTTCATAATCATCACCCAAGTATCATTTAAATGTTCTTACAATCTGTCTCTGTCCCATAGCTTCTACTATTTCTACCTCCTTACCTTCAGAGACAGATTCTTTAACTTCTTCAGGTACAAATACATCAAAAGTTTCATAAGTTTCCTTATCCATAACCTGTGCAGTATCACCTAGAACACTTATTACCTGAGCAGTTCTCTTCTTTATTACAGGAACCTGAACCTCTGCATCTGCTGGTATTAGTAATACTTTTTTCTCACCCCCAAACAATCCTATTCCAGTCACTCTCATCTTTGCAGCTCCATGTTTTCCTGGCTTAGAGACATCTATCTCAACAACTCTGCAAGGAATTCCGTCTATAACTACATACTTACCAACTTTCAGATCCTTACCGGTGGCAAAAATTACTTCACCTTCCATTTCCAATCACCTTATCAATATCAAAAACCCCACGAAACACAGAAACAACAATCATGAGAAATCCTGTCCTCCCCCTCTTGGGGGATATATTATTCATATTATACATAAACAAGTTATTGTGATACGGGAGTTGCACAAAGGTGTGCATATAATTATATTATAAAAAAGTATTTAAAAAGATTATGGGTAGTATCTATTTATTGTTCTAGGGAATGGAATTGCGTCTCTTATATGATCCAGATTGAGTACAAATTTTATAAATCGCTCAATACCAAGACCAAACCCAGAATGTGGTACTGATCCAAATCTTCGCAAATCTAAATACCATTGATAATTCTGCTCGGGTAAAGATACCTCTCTCATTCTAGATTTTAATTCTTCAAGATTCCAGATTCTTTCACTACCACCTATTATCTCCCCGTGCCCATATGGAGCGATCATATCATCATTCAGAACTAATTCCGGATCATCTGGATCCTGTTTCATATAAAATGCCTTTATCTTCTTTGGATACTTAACGATAAACACAGGCTTATCATATTGAGATGATATCAATGCTTCCTCATCGGCCCCAAAATCCTCACCATACTCCATCTTCCCCCCAAGCCTATTAACCATATCAACAGCTTCATAATATGTTAAAACAGGGAAAGGAGATTTTATTCTCTCCAACTTATCTCTGATTCCAAAATATTCAACCAAATCTGGATGATTAGCTAGGAATTTTTGCACAGCATACTCTATCAACCCCTCTTGAATCTTCATATTCTCTCTCCAATCTACAAATGCAGCTTCAGGTTCTAGATGCCAATATTCAGCTAGATGTCTTCTGGTTCTACTCCTCTCAGCTCTGAAAGATGGGGCAAATGTATAAACTCTCTCTAGAGCAAATATTCCGGCCTCTCCATACATCTGTGAACTCTGCGTAAGGTAAGCTCTGTTACCAAAATAATCAATCTCAAACATATCTGCCCCTCCCTCAGCACCTGATGCAGTTATGATTGGAGGATCAAACCTATAGAATCCATTCAAATGCAGATATTCTTCTAAATATCTGATTAGATGGTGTCGAGCTTGAAATACTTTTGTAAGTTTTTGAGATCGGACCCACAGATGGCGATTATCTAGCAGAAATTCTTCCGATTGATCTTTGGATATGGGAAATGGCTCACCTACATGTATTGCTTCAAGCTCATCTACTTTTAACTCATATCCTCCAGGAGCTCTAGAATCAGCAACAATTGTCCCTCCCATCTGTATAGAACTCTCTATGTAAAGACTCTCAGCGATCTTCCACAATCTGTCCTCAACTCGAGATCTATCAACAACACCTTGCAATATGGTCTTTGCATTTCTTAATACTATGAATATCTTATCATCACCCAGTTTTCTAATTCTATACACCCACCCTTTTACAACTAACCTCTTTCCTTCCTCAAACATAATTTAATGATATATTGAAATAATTTTAAATAGTTTATATAACTCTACTCGACAATCATAAAAAGCTTTTTAAAAGTTACGATATTTAATTAAATTGGTGATTGGAAATGGCAAACAACAAAATTTCTCAAGATGTAATGCCTGAAGGCTCTCAGAGAATAATAGGAAGAGATGCAATGCGATTGAATATAGCAATAGCCTATGCAATAGCTCAGATCCTAAAAACTACTCTAGGGCCTAAAGGTATGGACAAAATGCTGGTCAGTGACTTAGGAGATATAATAATAACTAATGATGGAGCAACTATACTACAGGAGATGAATGTAGATCATCCTACTGCAAAACTATTAGTAGAAGTAGCAAAAACTCAGGACAAGGAGGTTGGTGATGGAACTACTACTTCTGTAGTTATAGCAGGAAACTTACTCAGAAATGCTAGTCAGCTAATAGACAAGAATATCCACCCAACTACTATAGTTAGAGGTTATGAACTTGCAGAGAAGAGAGCTCAGGAAGAATTGATTAATATCGCTGGCAAGGTAGACGTTACTAAGAAGGAAGAGTTGAAGAAGATAGCTAAGGTAGCTCTAGGGAGCAAGGGGATAGGTAGTGATATTGATAAGGATTATATAGCAACTATGGTTGTAGATGCAGTAACTCATGTTGTGGAAAAGGTTGATGGAAAAACAGTAATAGATCTGGATCTGATTAAGATAGAGAAAAAGGCAGGAGGCTCTGTGAATGATACAAAACTCATCAAAGGGATAGTGTTAGATAAAGAAGTGGTTCACAGTGGAATGCCAAAGAGGATGGAGAAGGCTAAGATAGCATTGTTAGATGCACCTCTTGAAATAGAGAAAACTGAAACAGATGCAAGAATATCCATAACCTCCCCAGATCAACTAGAAGCATTCCTGAAGAAAGAAGAGGAGATACTTAGGAGGATGGTTGATAAGATAAAGAGTGTTGGAGCCAATGTAGTGTTTGTGCAGAAAGGTATAGATGATATAGCACAATATTACCTAGCAAAGAATGGTATACTAGCAGCAAGAAGAGTTAAGAAGAGTGATATGGATAAATTGGCAAGAGCTACTGGTGCAAGAATTGCTACTTCTATAGAAGATCTAACAGACAAGGATCTAGGATATGCTGATCTGGTAGAGGAGAGAAAAGTGGGAGGGGAAGCTATGATATTTGTAGAAGGGGCAAAGGATTCCAAGAGTGTTACCATATTCATAAGAGGAGGTACAGAGCATGTTACTAGTGAGGTGGAGAGAGCTATTAAAGACTCAATAGGAGCTGTAGCATCAGTACTCAAAGATGGTCTGTATGTGATCGGTGGTGGTGCTACTGAGATAGAATTGGCTAAGAGATTGAGAGAATATGCAAAGGGACTAGGAGGTAGAGAACAGTTAGCTGTAGAGGCATATGCAGAGGCTCTAGAGTCAATACCTTCTGCACTTGCTGAGAATGCTGGTATGGATCCTATAGATACTATTGTAGAGCTCAGATCCAAGCACGCAGATAAAGATGGTGTAAATTACGGAGTTAATGTATTAGAAGGTAAAGTTGATGATATGTATAAAGTAGGAGTGCTAGAACCTTACAGAGTTAAAAGGCAAGCTCTAGCATCAGCTACAGAAGTAGCTAGATTAATACTTAGAATAGACGATATAATAGCTTCCAAAGGAAGTTCATCTAAAGATAAGAAAGATACTGGATCTGATACAGAACTGGATTAATCCCTTTCTATTCATTTTTTATTTATATTTTTAGATATATTTTATATGAACAGAAGGGAATTTTTAATCTTGGGGGCTCTGTATTCACTGTCTGGATGTGGGTTGAATTACTGTGGATTTGTAACAGCAGAATCCAAACATATATCTGAAATATACAAGAATTTTAGGAGAATAGAGATAATTACTGATAGTTATAGATTAGTTCATAGCTATCAGACAAGTCACGATCCTATAATAAAGTATAGAAAAGATGGAGAACATTTTATTGCTATTAATAACTTCTTCACACTAATATATTCTCAAAGCTGTAATAATAATCTAAAGAAATTGGATATTAGAATAGATTTTGAGCCTAAAGAAGTTGATATAAATTTGTTTCAGAATGATAGAACGTTAGAGGAACTGAGATTACTGGATAGATTCAGAAAATTAATAATTGTAAATTCTAAAGTAGTGGGAGAGTTTAAAATGCAAGAGCTAAAAGACAGAATCCACGAGAGAATTATATTAGACAATTCAGATCTGAAAATGGAGATAAGAGTTATAGGGTATGACTACCAGGTATCTTTTCAAGATGCAAATACAATCCACTTATTACCTAAAACACTTTCCCCTTCAGAAGCCGCATCAAAATATAATAATGCTGAATACTTAGAATTTTCCAAAGTACCCATACTAGTTGTAGAGTATTTACTTATAAAATAAAACAACCCTATTCACATTCCTCTAGGTAGCTTACAGACTTACTTTTATACACGGATGAGGAGTTGATGAAGTTTAACTTCACATTCCTCTAGGTAGCTTACAGACATCTTCACAAAATTCATCTCACACTTAAATCTATATCTTCACATTCCTCTAGGTAGCTTACAGACTCGTATTTACATTTACGTTAGTATTTACATATACAAATTCACATTCCTCTAGGTGGCTTACAGACGGTGGAATGGGATATGGGATTGAATATAAATTTGTTATTCACATTCCTCTAGGTGGCTTACAGACTCAAATTCCAAACAATCAAACTCAATTTTATCGAAAGGTAATTCACATTCCTCTAGGTGGCTTACAGACACGAATGAGAACCTAGAAATAAAC
>JAUQPY010000011.1 GCA_030550115.1 Microcaldota archaeon | reverse complement strand
ATACCTATTATAAATATTCTAATCATCAATTATACTTCATGATAAGTGTTTTTATTTCTTTGTAAAACTTCTGATCCATTCCTCTAAACTCCTTCGCTTTATCTCCTGTTCCTTTAGACTCTTTTCCTGATGTTCTATTTTCTGCTGTATTTCCTTCTCATTTTCAGGAGTTCTGAGTTTCAATAGATTTAACTCTTTAGTCAGAACATTTATATTTATTTTTATCTCCTCTAGCTGTACTAGCAATCTTCTAGCTTCCTCTAGTTTCTGTTCTACCTGTTGCAAAGACCCTAGGGTAGAATTAATCCTATTCAGAGCTTCTGCAAATTCTCCCTCTTGAATCATCTGATTCAGAGTCTTTCGCATAGATTCAAATGACTCCTTTTGCTCTATGAATAGTTTCACATATTTCTTGAATTCATTCTCATATCCAAGCAAAGTGTCTTTATATGTTGATAACTCCGAAATCATTCTTTTCTTTATATCCAATAGTGTTTCTAAAGTCTTTAGATCTTCATTAACCATCTCAGCATACTTAGCAACTTCAAGCAAATATTCTCTCTTATACCTCTCTAAATTCATTCTCACCTTACCTATATCCTGTATTCTCTCTAAGATCTCATGTGTCTCCTTAGACAATCTCTCAAAAGATTTCACATCATCCCTGAAACTTCTTAGAGTCTCTAGCATCTGTTTTGCCTGTTCAATTATACTAGTATCCTCTAATTGGATATTCTTAAGAATATCTTGATTGGATTTAATCTGAGTAGCTAATTCTGCAGATTTTCCTTGAATATCATAGTATTCCTGCGCTAGTTTCTGCAATTTTTCACTAATCTCAAATATGTTTCCACTGAGATTATTCAAAGATCTCTGCAGTTCAATATTTCTCTGCTCTAATTCATCCAATTCCTTCAGGAGTTTTTCCCTCTCTGCCAATACTTCTAGAATATATTCATATTTCCTTATCAGATCTCTCAATCCTCCTTCTATAGATTCAGAACCTCTGATCATTTCTCTCATCTGTTCCAGTTGCTCTAATCGATCACGCATCATATTTATATCTTCATCCGATATATTCTGGAGTTTAGATATATATATATCCAAATCCTGAATTCTCGTATCTATCATTTTAAGCTTCTCATCTAGAGATTTGCGTATATTCTGTTCAAGCTCCTGAACATCAGCTACTGACACTTCCGATATGAGGGTGGCAAGAGAGGATACTTGCCTGTATTTCTCATCAACATCTTGCGAAATTCTAGCAATATCTCTTGATATTATTTCCAAATCTTTATTTAATTCTTCTCTAAATTTGGCAAATTGGGTAGTAAATGTCATCAATTTTTCCCTATCTAACTTCATCTCATCAATCTTACTATTGATCTGGTCTAATAACTCATATACTATTCTTATTTCTATATTTACGTCCTCTTTGAGCTGTTCTATCTGCTTCTCCACTGTATCTGCCCGTTTCTTAAATTTCTCCTTTCTCGTATCAAATTCTTCTTTTTTAGGAGAGTTCCAAGATATATGCATCTCATTAAGTTGGTATTTAATCTCAACAATCCCCTCTCTTTCTAAATATCTCACCCACTCTTCTATCGTAGCCTGATCGTATTTTGTTTTTAGAGCTAAATATGAGCTAGTGACTTCTTGCTCATTTTTAATTATCTCTATGAGCTTGTCTATAGGAGTTGATATCAGGATTTCTTCAAATTCGTCCACAATTAACTATATATGATTATTTTTTAAAACCGATGTTTATTTCTAAATAGACTATGAATAGGATGATTCATAGACTCTTGGAATTGGGCTATCATGAGTTGGTAGATTGGGAGGGGATATATCACAGCAAGATTAGAGCAGGAGATAAACTATACGATGCATATAGAGTAATTCATGATTCTTCGCTAGGCCCTTCTAAAGGTGGAATCAGATTCCATCCAAACGTGACTGAAGAAGAGCTGAAGATGCTTTCATTACTTATGAGCCTTAAGAATTCCCTTATGGAGTTACCTTATGGTGGAGCTAAAGGGGGGGTGGTAGTTGATCCAAAGAGGTTAAGTAGAGAAGAATTAAGAGAACTATCCAGAAATTATGCAAATGCCTTTAGGGATATTATAGGAACTTGGAAAGATATTCCTGCACCAGATGTCAATACTAATAGTCAGATAATTGCTTGGATGTTGGATGCATATCAGAATGCTGTTGGTACCAGAGATATGGGAATGTTCACATCAAAACCAGTTGAGTTGGGAGGAATAGCATTTAGAGAAATATCTACATCTTATGGGGGATTTGTAATCATAGATTATATAGCTAAGAATATTGAAAGAAGAAACCTAAAAATAGCTATTCAAGGTGTTGGAAATGTTGGAGGGAATCTGGCTAGAATGTTGGATGAGGCTGGATATAAAGTGATTGCCGTATCGGACAGTAAAGGAGGTGTTTATAATGAGAATGGGTTGAATATAGCAGATTTGCTAGCCTACAAACAGCAACATGGTAGCTTTGAAGGTTACAGAGGGGATAGTATCGATAATAAGGAGATCTTAGAGTTGGATGTAGATGTGTTGGTTCCTGCAGCTTTGGAGATGCAAATAGGTGAGCATAATTACAATTATATAAAGGCTAAATGGATAGTTGAGATGGCAAATAACCCAGTAGATTGGAGTGTCGATGATAGATTAAATAGTATAATCGTACCTGATATATTAGCTAATTCAGGAGGTGTGATAGGTAGTTATATGGAATGGGTTTATAACATTACTGGTAACTATCTAGATGAAGAGACTATGAAACAGAAAACCCGAGATAGAATCTTAAACAAGTTCTTGAAACTCTTTAGCAAAGATCCTAAACATATGAGAGAGAATGCTATTAGAGAAGCTGCAGATAGGATTGTTAGGGCCAGAAAGCTCAGAAAATGATTTAGTTTTATTCAAACATTAAATTTTAAAAAGCTTTTGGTCTATAAATATTGAGCTGATATGGTGGACAAGAGCAAAGTTTCTAAGATTAAATTGAACCCTATAGGACATTTCTTGATAGGTAATGTGAGGGTATTGAGTGATAGTGAAAAGGAAGAATTATTGAGAAAATATGGGATCGAACAGGAGAAATTGCCTAAGATTATGAAATCTGATCCAGTTGTGATTGCATTGGGAGCTAAGGAAAATGATGTTCTTGAATTCCAGAGAGATGATTACGGCATAAAATATACTTACTATAGGATAGTAATCGGTGAGAAATATGAATTACCAAATGAATGATATATCTAAAATTTTGTTGAAAAGATATTTTGAATACAATAATCTAGTAAAACAGCAGATAGATTCCTATAATAGGTTTGTTCAGGAAGGAATGAGAGAGTATTTAGAAAATAAGATGAAAAATAGGGAAAATGAAATAGAGGTGGAATTAGGTAGTAGAAATTTCATGGCCAATGAGGATAATCGAAATAAAATAGTATACAAAATAGTAAATATCAAGCTAGAACCCCCTATGAAGAGCGAACAATCTGGTAATACCTTTATACTATTCCCAGCAGAGGCTCTGATGAGAGATCTAACGTATTCAGGTAGAGTTCTAATCGATGTAGAGAGATATATAAGGAAATATGATGCTAATGGGAATTATGTTGATGAGTTTGATGGAAAAGAGGAGAATATACATATAGGAGATCTTCCTGTAATGGTAAATTCAGTGGTGTGCAATCTTAATAGAGCCCTCAGAAGCAATCAGGAAAGAATCTATAAGGGAACTGATCCGATGGATCCTGGGGGATATTTTATTATAAACGGCACTGAACGAACTCTTATAGGTATAGAGGATTTGGTACCTAACAAGATTCTGGTTGTCAAGGAGAACAAGGAAGATGTTATAGCAAAAGTGTTCTCTACTAGAGGGATATACAGAGCTAAATTAACAGTAAGGAGAACTGATGAGGGTCTGTTCTATATAGATTTCCCTCACTCTGTTCCTCAGTTGAATGTATTTGTGGTAATAAGAGCTCTCGGTATGAGTGATGAGGAAATACAGAATGCTCTAAAACAGTATCCAGAGGCATATTTTGACTATATGCTAAACAAACAGGAAATTGAAAAGAAAGAAGATTTTGTTGCTGATCCTCTTGTTTATCTGATAAAGAGACTAAAACCAAACAATGAATGGGAAGTTCAGCTGAATCATTTCAACAAATTGATGTCTAATTTTGTATTACCTCACTTGGGAACTGATGTGAATCCAGAGATTAATAAGAAGAAGGCTAAATACTTGCTTAGAATGTGCATGAAAGCATCTCTATTAGCTTACAATAAGATAAAGGAAGATGATAGAGACCATTATGGTAATAAGAGAGTTAAGTTAGCTGGAGATCTGATAGCTGAGTTATTCGGATATGCTTTTGATCAGTTGATTGCTGATACTAAAAACCAGATAAATAAGAGTATAATAAGGGGTAGAAGAGTTATAAAATTCAGTACTCTAATCCGTCCAAATGTATTCACAACAAAAGTAATGTACGCTATGGCTACAGGTAACTGGATAGCTGGTCAGACAGGAGTATCACAGGTTATGGATAGAGTTAGTTTTGTATCATCTCTGAGTCACAGGAGAAGAATTCTCTCTCCTTTGGACAAATCACACCCACACTTCAAGGCAAGAGATCTGCATGGAACCTGGTATGGAAAGATATGTCCTTCTGAGACTCCAGAAGGTGCATCAACATCATTGCTAAAGAATATGGCTATAATGGCAGAGATAACTACGGAAAAAGTTGATGTCGCCCCTATACTTGCTATTCTAAATCCATACTTAACAGATTCCAGATCAGAACACAATGTTCAAGTATATTTAGATGGGGATTACATAGGAGAAGTTAAAAATGGTAAGGAACTATTCGATGCTCTTGTTAGTGCAAGAAGAGCGGGTGAAATTAGTTCTTCTGTAAATTTCTATTTTAGAGAAGAATTTAATGAATTCTATATCAATACCTCTCCAGGTAGATTGAGAAGGCCTTATCTAGTTATAGAGAGAGGAGGGCTGAAGATTCTAAGGATATGGGACGAGGTTAAATCAGGTAAGTATTCTTGGGAACAATTGGTTAAGATGGGGTATATAGAGTATTTAGATGCAGAAGAAGAGGAAAATGCATTTATAGCAAAATCTATGAATGATCTTGGAGATGAGAGGTATACTCATATGGAGATCGATCCATCAACAATATTTGGAATAGCTGCAGCTCTTCTACCATTCCCTGAATACAACTCTTCACCTAGACTCACTATGGCTAGTGGTATGCTAAAACAGAGTTTAGGGATATATAATTCTGCATTCAATTTCAGATATGACACTAAGGCATATATTAATTACTATAATGAACGTCCAATAGCAACCACTAGAACATATGATTACTTAGGATTAGCCAAGAGAGCAGCTGGGTACAATCTTGTGGTTGCAGTGATGAGTTACAGAGGATGGAACATGACCGATGCAGTTGTTATAAACAAGTCTGCTGTAGATAGAGGATTTGGTAGATCAATAATGTTCAAAACTTATTCCACCGAGATTGTTGAGTATTATGCACAATTCAGAGATAAAATCACAAAGCCAGGTTCCATGATCATGAATGTTAAACACAATGTTTCATATGAGAAGTTGGATGATGATGGTTTGCCTAGGTTGGAAGAGAAATATGTGGAAAATGATGTTATTATAGGAAAGCTATCACCACCTAGATTCTTAGAGGATTTGGATTTTACTAGAGCAACAGAAGAGAAATACAAAGATAGTTCTATAAAGGTTAAGGAAGGAGAAGAGGGTAGAGTTGATCGAGTTATGATAACAGAGAATCAAGATGGGGATGTGGTAATAAAGGTTAGATTCAGACTGAATAAGATCCCAGAAATAGGTGATAAATTCAGTTCTAGACATGGACAGAAAGGAGTTATAGGAATGTTAGTTGATCAGAAGGATTTACCATTTACTAAAAGTGGAATCGTCCCTGATCTGATAATAAACCCACACGCAATACCTAGTAGAATGACTGCAGGCCATCTATTAGAAATGTTGGGATGTAAGGCAGCATGTATAACTGGTAAATATGTAGATGCTACTCCTTTCTCCGGTGATAAACTAGAAAAGTTTATCCAAGAGCTAAAATCCCTAGGATTTGATGAATGGGGAGAGGAGGAGATGTACGATGGTGTTACTGGAGAGAAAATAAAGGTTAAAATATTTATAGGGGTTATATATTATCAGAGATTACATCATCTAGTATCAAATAAAATGCATAGTAGAACCAAAGGACCAGTGCAATTATTAACTTCTCAGCCTACTGAGGGAAGAAGTAGAGAAGGAGGGTTGAGATTTGGAGAGATGGAAAGAGATACTCTGTTAGGATACGGGGCAGCAGCTACGGTGATTGATAGATTGTTAGAGAATAGTGATAAACACGTAGAACACGTGTGTTTAGACTGTGGCAGTTTTGCATATTATGACGAACCTTCTGAGGAATATGTATGTCCTGTGTGTGGAAGTAATAATGTAGGACATATAGAAATTCCGTATGCTTTCAAATTGTTGCTCAATGAAATTATATCTATGCATATTTATCCAAAACTCTTTATAAGGAAAAAAGGTGATCTGGATGATGAACAGACGATATGAGAGAAAGGATTACTATCTACACAACATACAGTTCATGATAGCTTCAGATGAGATTATAAAGAAACTTGCAAAAGTAGAGGTAAAGTTACCAGATACATATGATGACAATGGTTATCCTATTGAAGGAGGGTTAATGGATCCTAGAATGGGAGTTGTTGATCCTGGAATAAAATGTAAGACTTGTGGGGGTACACACAAGACTTGTCCCGGCCACTTTGGTTATATAAAGCTTAATGCACCAGTAATACATCCATTATTTGTTAAGCATCTTGAATATGTATTGAATAATACTTGTGAAAAATGCCATCGCTTTCTTAATAACCCTGAACTAAGAAAGGGAAATTATAAGATCAGAAATAAAGTAGTCTGTCCACATTGTGGGGCACAGCAATCTATAATAAAATTGGATAAACCTTACAACTTTGTTATTAAGTTTGATAAGGATGATGAAAAAGAGGATGAATTGTTGATTAAGAAAATAGAGAAGTGGTTAAATAGAATTCCAGATGAAGATGTAGAGGAGCTATCTAAAGCGTTTTCCCCATATGCTGTTGCAGCTAAAGATTATATATTCAGACCTAAAGACTTTTTGCTCAATTATCTATTAGTTCCACCCCCTAGGATAAGACCTTCTATAACATTAGAATCAGGAGAGAAGAGTGAAGATGATCTTACACATGCACTTGCAGAAATAATTAGAGTTAATGAAAAATTGGAGATGAATAAGAGGGCTGGAGCACCAACTCTCATTCATGAGGATCATTGGAGATTACTACAATATCATGTAGCTACCTATTTTGATAATGAACTGCCTGGGATTCCTCAGGTTAGGCATAGGAGTGGTAGAGCTCTGAAGACACTAGTACAGAGATTAAAGGGTAAAGAGGGTAGATTCAGATATAATTTGAATGGTAAGAGAGTAGAATATTCAGCTAGAACTGTAATAAGTCCTGATGTAAAGATAGATTTCAATCAGGTTGGAGTCCCACAGAGAATAGCAGAGAGTCAGACTGTGCCTATTGCAGTTATGGAAAATAATATTGATTATTGTAAAGAGCTCATTCAAAGAGATGTATATCCGAGAGCTGTAGCCGTGATAAGTCCTACCGGAGAGAAGAGAATAATCACATCTACCAACAGGGAAAAGATCTTACAGGAAATAGGTCCGGGTTGGGTAATTTTGAGACAGCTTGTTGATGGAGATGTAGTGTTATTCAATCGTCAACCTTCACTACACAGAGTATCTATGATGGCACATTATGTAAAAGTATTACCTGGTAAAACCTTTAGGATAAATCCTCTAATTACTCCTCCTTATAACGCAGATTTTGATGGAGATGAGATGAATTTGCATGTTTTACAATTAGAGGAAGCTAGAGTAGAAGCTATGGAGTTGATGGATGGTAATAAACATATATTATCTATAAGGAATGGTAGAGCTTTGATTAAACATTCTGAAGATGGAGTGACTGGTCTCTATTTCCTATCTAAACAGGATACGGTGATTGATAAGAATAACGCTCTAAGGATGTTAGCTAATGCCGGATTTGATATCAAAAATCTACCTATCAAGAACAGTTATACTGGTAGAGAGTTACTAGAGATGTTATTGCCCCCAGATCTATCCATGGAAGCTGATACAAAGCTTGGAGTGAAGTTGAAGATTCAGAAAGGTAAGATCTTAGAAGGGGCTATTGATGGTAAGGCATTAGATGAGTTGATTAAGAGGCTTGTAATAGTTTATGGTGATGATGTAGCTGCACAATTTATCAACAAGTCTTTCAAAATGGGTATAGAGTATTTAACATTGCACGGAATAACGGTTTCATACAAGAATTACTATGTAGATGATAATTACAGGAAGAAGATTGTAAAGGAACTGCAGAATATGGATAAGAAGATAGAGGAGCTTATAGAAAAATTCAAGAGCAGAGAATTAGACAGATTACCTGGTATGAGTATGAAACAGACTCTAGAAGCTCTGATAATGCAGGTTACAACAGAGACTAGAAATGCAATAGGTAAGTTATTAGAGAATTATTTTGGAACAGAGAACTCCTCAATACTAATGGCTAAGATAGGATCGAGAGGATCTCTATTAAACGTTATACAGATGTCTGGTACAGTAGGACAGCAAGTTGTTAGAAATAGAAGGCCTTGGAGAGGATATTACAAGAGATTATTGCCATTCTTTGATAGAGGTAAACTGGAGGGGAGGGAAAGGGGTTATGTTTATGGCTGTTTCACTACTGGTTTGGATGTAGATGAATTCTTTGCACACAGTATTGCTGGAAGAGAATCTATAGTTAATACCGCTATAAGAACCTCTAGAAGTGGATATATGCAGAGGAGATTGATAAATGCTCTTGCGGATTACTATGTTGAGGATGATATATCTGTTAGGGATAGTAATGGTAGGATAATCCAATTCTTGTATGGTGGTGATGCTAAAAATCCTATGTATATGGGAGTTAAGGGGTTAGATGTAGATGATACTAGAAAAGATGATATTGATACTGTATAGGTGAGGATATGATGAAGAGAAGAAAATTGAATATTAATATAGAGGCTGGAGAGGCAGTAGGAATAATTGCAGCCCAATCCATCGGAGAGCCTGGTACACAGATGACTATGAGAACCTTTCACTATGCAGGGGTTGCAGAACATGTACCTACTGGATTACCTAGAATAATCGAGATAGTAGATAGGAAAACTACTCCAAAGAAACCACTTATAGTTATAAGATTTAACGACAATTATAAGAGAGATCTGGAAACAGTTCAGAGAATCATGAGGGAAATCGAACATATCAAGTTATCAGACGTGGCTAATTTCAAGTTGAAGATCAATAACAATGGATTCGATATACGCATGAAAGTGAAAATAGATGCATATTATTCTAAATTTCTTACTACAGAGAGCGTTGTGGATGCGGTAAATAGGTTCTTGAGGAGCAAAAAGATACAAGGTCAGATGAAACCTGCCAAGAATAAGAAGGATGTTTTCAGATTGGTAATACCTAAGGATTCTGATATAAAATTAATTCATAAAGTATACAGCAAACTCCCTAATCTTACTATAAATGGTATAGAAGGTATAACCAAGGCAACGATAGTAGAAGAAAATGGCGAATATGTTATTAAGGCTGCAGGGAATAACTTAGATGCTCTATACAACAGATTTAAAACATATATAGACATACATAGATGTTACACAAATGATATAATAATGATATACAAGACATTTGGTATAGAAGCTGCTAGAAACGCAATACTCAAAGAACTCAAGGAAACACTTGATATGCAAGGTTTGGATGTTGATGTGAGACATCTTTCACTACTTGCAGATGGGATGTGTTGGACTGGTGAAGTGTTATCTATAGGTAGGAATGGTATGGTTAGATTCAAGACCTCTGTATTAGCAAGAGCCGCTTACGAAGAGACTATTAAACATCTGGTTAGAGGTGCTGTTAACGGAGAGGTAGATCGACTAAAAGGTCCTGTAGAGGCAGTATTGAGTGGGAAACCTATATCCTTGGGTACAGGTAGAATACTTTTAAAATTTAAGTTTTCTAATAAATAGATGTGATTGATATGGAAGAGAAACGCGAAAAGGTATTAGTTAGGAAGAGATCCAAAAAAATCTCTCTGGATCCGAACCTGGAAAATTTAAGATTGGCTGCTGAAACAGGTAAGGTGGTTTATGGATACAAAGAGGTAATTGATGCTCTAAAGAACTCTAAACCGATTGCTGTATTCATAGCAAAAAATGCGAGGGAGGATGTATTAAAAAGTTTAGAAGAGAGATGCAAAGAGAAGAATCTAATTCCCATCTACATCAATACTTCTCTGGAGATTGGACAGACTATAGGAAAGCCATTTTTAGTATCAGCAGTAGCAGTTCTAGAGAAAGGAGAGGCAAAATTGTAAAATATGGAAATCTCTGATAAAGATATCTATTATATTAATGAATACAATAGATTGGTGGGAGAATTTCCAGAAGCAGTTTATCAAGATGATAGTTATCTATATTTTATAGTTAAGAATCCTGAATTGGGTCTGAAGAGATTGAAGATATTGTCAGAATCTTTCAATAAGAAAATTATTATTCTCAAATATAGTGATAAACTAGAAGAATTTATAAAATTATTCTTTAACAATTCTAAAATAAATAGATATGATGTGATGAATGTTAATACAGAGAAAACTTTGATACTATTTGTAGAACCAAAAGATGTAAAGTTTGCATTTGGTAATAACAATTCGAAATTGAGAGCTGCTAGAAAGATATTTAAAGAGCTATTTAACCTTGATAATGTAGTATTGAAGAAGGATATTACTATGCAGGGTGAGGATAATGGATCTTAATAAGGCTATTATAGGAAGAATTGTAATAGGGGGAGAGCACTTTGAAGTATTATTAGATCCTGACAAGACTTATGCCTATTTAGAAGGTACAAAAAAAGATCTAAATAACATATTGGTAGTAGAAGAAGTTTATAAGAATTTCAAAAAGGGTGAGCGTCAATCACCTAGTAACATAAAGAAGGCATTTGGTACAGATGATATACAGACAATACTTAAGACAATCTTGGAGAAGGGAGAAGTACAGTTA
Source organism: Microcaldota archaeon (assembly GCA_030550115.1). GTDB lineage: Archaea > Micrarchaeota > Micrarchaeia > Anstonellales > J096 > JAADEL01. The sequence goes on along the minus strand of JAUQPY010000011.1, from coordinate 10,075 downwards.
ACTACTGAACAGAGAAGAAAGATGGTTGAGAAGAAAAGGAAGCAAATAATAGATTTTCTGGCCAAGAACTGTATTGATGGGCAGACAAATCTACCTATACCACCTCTTAGAATAGAGAATGCAATGAATAATATAAAATACAACATAGATCCTTTCAAACCAGTTGAGCAGCAAGCCAAGGAGATTCTAGAGCAATTAAGAAAAATATTGCCTATTAAAATGGCATCAGTAATTATAGAAATTAGAGTTCCCGCAGATGTCGCTTACAAAGTATATGGCTATCTCAAATCTCTAAACCCCCTTAAATTAGAGGAATCAAACGATGGATCAATTGTAGCCCATATAGAGCTACTAGCTGGCCTCCAGGGAGAGTTTTACGATAGATTAAACAAATTATCTGGAGGTAAAGTGGAGAGCAAACTGCTAAAGGTGAAAGATTAGATGAGAGTAATTCTACCAGGAGATATGGAGAATATATATAACTTACACTTAGAGGGTATAGATGCGGCTATAGAAACAGTATATATCCCTAAACCTAGAGATGTGGTTATAGGTAAAATAATTGCTGAGAAGAAGAACGTGGCATATATTGTAGATATCTCTTCATTCTATGCCATGAGTATTATGATCAGAGGTTTGGAGATGAGATTAAACATAGGAGATTATGTTATGGGAGTTGTATCCCAAACTGGGGAGACTCTAGAGAATGTTAGATTATTACGTAATGGTGTTATCTATAGAGTTCCAGAATCCAAAGTTGGTAGGATTGTTGGATCAAAAGGGGAAATGCTTAAACTTATAGAAAAATTGTCAAACAGCAAATTAGAGGTAGGTAGGAATGGGATCATCTGGATAGGAAGAGGTGATTTTAGTCGTGCTATTGATATAATAAATACTATCGTTAAGAGAGCTCATATAAGAGGACTTACAGATTATATCATGAAGAATTTTGGTGATGCTAAATGAGATCTGATGGTAGACAGAAAGATGAATTGAGGAATATTAAATTGGAGGTTGGGATTTTAAGAAATGCTAAAGGATCTGCATATATCGAATGGGGAATGAATAAGATACTTGTAGGTGTATATGGCCCTGAGGAGGCTCCTCCAGCTATAGAGAATCTTGAGAGAGCTATTATTAAGGTAGAATACAGAATGGCGACATTCTGTTCTCTGGAGGAGCATGGTAAATACGTTCCAAATAGGAGAGCTGTGGAGATTTCAAAAGTTTTAAGAGAAGCTCTGTCTAATTTGATACTAGTAGATAGATATCCTGGTGGTCTGATAGAGGTACAGATACTAGTTTTACAGGCTGAAGGGGGTACAAGAGTAGCATCTTTTGTAGCTGCGGTTGCAGCATTAATAGATGCGGGTATAGCTCTTAGAGATATAGGTTATGGAATATCTGCAGGTAAGGTGAATAATGAGATTGTATTAGATCTATCCAAAGAGGAGGATAATCTAGGTCAAGGGGATATACCTATATGCATTACTAGGAAAGGCGATATATTATTACTACAGCTTGATGGGAAGATAAGCTATGAAGAATTGCAGAGCGCTATTGAAATGGTTCGATCGAAAAGAGAGTTTTTCGAAAATCTAATCAGAGATGCTTTTACAAGAAGATACTCTAAAGAGCTGAGCAATGATCTGGTGAGACATATATGATCCATTATTCAAAAGAGACGTTTTTAGAGTACTATAGGAATTATACAAGGAGGATAGATGGGAGAAAAGCTGATCAGTATAGAGAGATTGCTATAAAACATGATGTAATAAAAACTGCAGAAGGATCGGCGATAGCAAGACTGGGGGACACTCTGGTCGTAGCTGGAATAAAAATAGAATACGGTGATCTATTTGAGGATAACAAAGGAAATTTTATAGTGAATATTGATCTATCTCCTATAGCCCATGAGAGTTTTGTTAGTGGTCCTCCTGATGAGAGAGGTATTGAGTTGTCTAGAATTGTCGATAGAGGTTTCAGAAGTGCGGAAGTGCTGAATCTGGGTAAATTAGCTCTGGAAGCTAAAAAAGGTTACACTGTATTCCTGGATATGTATGTTATAGATTATGATGGTAATGCTGTTGATGCTAGCTATTTAGCTGGTATGGCTGCACTCAGCAATATAAGAATTCCAAAGATTGAAAATGATAAGCTAAATAGAAATGAATTTGTTCAGGACAATTTCCTTCAGAATCATGTTATATCAAGCACATTTGCAAAAATAGATGATATTATAATATTAGACCCTACACATATGGAATCTGAATTGGCAGATGTGCTAGTGAGTATAGCAGTAGATAGAGATGATAATATAGTTGGGATCCAGAAAATGGGAAATGGAGGTTTGAATAGAGATGAATTGGACGAAATGATAGAAATAGCTTTAAAAAATAGACCCAAGATATTAAATAGAATATTGGGTGAGAAAGATGTTAAAGACAAATAGATATGGTAAAAAAATAAGAACACTCTATAATGAGATTATAGCTAAGCAGAGAGCGAAATACGAATGTCCAAAATGTCATTCAAAAACATTACGTAGAGTCTCATTTAGTATATGGGAATGTAAGAAATGTGGATTTAAAATGGCAGGAGGTGCCTACACACCATACACGGAAATTGGGGAGTTTGTTCTAAAGATGTTGGGTGAGAGATAATGAAATATTCTCCTCTTAAGGATTTTAGGCTTGAGAGAAAGAAAATAGAGGATGTTGATAATGTTGAACAGTTAAAATTCGATGTATATCGAATATGGTATAAGTTGCCAGATGAGACTCGCCCACCTTTTGAGATTTCTACTGATTAGTTTTTTACTCTTCCTTTCGGGTTGTATAGGTAAAATTCAGGATCAGAAATCAGATAGTATTTTTAGAAAATTGGATTATCCGCCCCCTACTGAATTTGAGTATATTATATTTCAACATATAAATAGAGTTAGATTGGAATCCAATCTAAGTCCATATAAATACGATAATAGATTAGGATATATCGCCAGATTGTATGCTAAGAGGATGTATTATGAAAACTTTTTTGGTCATATTGATAAGGAAGGTAGAGATGTAGCTATGAGATTACTAGATAATAGATATATGTTTTTCTCTGCTGGGGAGAATATAATCTATTTGGAGAATATTAATTGTAATAGTGATTATCTACAGAATTCTAGGAGAGTAGTTACGGGTTGGCTAACTAGTGTAGGACACAGGAGATTAATACTTAATGATATTATGGAGAATGTGGGTATAGGCGTGTTCTGTAAGGACAATATGCTTTATGTCACTATGTTAGTCTCAGCCACATGCCAAAATATAAACGCAGAACTAATTGAGGGGTATGTATTTACATATGATATAGGGAAAACGAATTATACTGTTCCTCAGGATCCCACTGTTCATATAAAGATATTAGACGGAGATTGCAGTATTGTGAATGTTAATATTATCTCTAATCACACTCTCATCCCTGTGGATCAACGTAATATGGTTGGAAAGATATCACTACCTTTTCAGATAGCTATCAATTCTCCCTTCAAATGTAATGCTTCTGTAGAAGTGTGCTTCAGGAACGATCTAGAATGAATTTTAGCAGATTCTCTACTTTCAATCTGAACACACCTAGGTCGTAATTATTATCTATTATGATATCCTCTAGTATAGTTCCTACTCCAAGTTCCTCATCTAATCTCTCCTTTTTAATAAAATCATCAAAACTTTTCACATCACCAGGTCTAGCTCTCTGCAATATTCTGTGATATCTAATTTCTGGGAGAGCATCCACTTTTATAACCAGAACATCGGCGTTCTTCCTAAAAAATTCAACCTCTTCTGGTGAACGTGCTCCAGATATCACCACTATATCCAATCCTTTAATATCTTCCCACAACAATTTTGCCACAATATCATTCCCCCTCTCAGTTCTTAATCTCTTAGCAAATTCCCCTACTGTAATTGCATCAAATCTATCTATACCAGCTTTTCGCATCTCTCTGTATACATAATCAGACATTTCATATACAGGTATTCTAGATGATAGTAATTTAGCTAATTCGCTTTTACCAGCTCCTCTCTTTCCAGTAATCAAAATTATCTTCATAGATCGCCCCTCTTACTTATCAGATATGGCATATTTAGACTCTCTATGTATTTCAGATTCTTAGAATAGGTTTTTATAAACTCGTTTATAGTTGTATGGAATCTCTTCCCATCTCGTGTACTAACGCTTATCATTCCACTCTCCATCTCCTCTTTACCAACGACAATCATAACTGGTATCCATTCCATTTGAGCCTCTCTTATTTTCTTAGCTACACTTTCCTCTCGATCATCTATATCAGTTCTGAACATATGTGAGATCTCATTGTGTATTTTAATAGCATAATCCAAATACTCCTTACTAACAGGTATTATCCTAACTTGAATAGGTGCTAGAAACATGGGAAATTCACCTTTTCCGCCCTTAGCGATTTTCATACCTTCTCTCTCTAGTATTGCAAATATCACTCGCTCTATTGCTCCAGATAGACTTGCATGCAATATAATAGGTTTTTTATAATTACCATCACTATCTACATACCTTATATCATAAGTCTCTGCATTTTCAATATCTATCTGAACTGTGGATAGTGATGCAGCTTTATCCTTGCTATCAATAAAATTGAACTCAAATTTTGTTATAAAGTATGCATATCTCTGGTCGAACAATTCTAGTAATATTGGTCGGTCTCCAACAATCTCCTGTACAGATCTATAGAAATCTCTATTCTGATTGAAGAACTCTTCTTGAGCTCTGAATGCAATTTCTATGTGATCATATAACTCCAATTCTTGCATTAACCTTTTGGATAATTCTAGCTGGTGCAGAAATTCGCTCTTAGCCATATCCATATCACTCACTAAAGTATGCATATCTGGCATGGTGAATGCCCTTAATCTCTTCAGACCTGTAACCTCCCCACTCTGTTCTCTTCTGAATGAGTATCTGGTTAATTCATATAGCTTCAGAGGTAATTGTTTGTAGCTTATATGAGTGTCATGAGCTATGAGAAACTGCCCAAAGCATGCTGCAAATCTCAGAAAATATCTCTTCTGATCAGACAATACAGTGTACTGTCTAGCTGGGAATCTATTCAAATATTTCTCCAGACTTGGATGGTTGTAATCATACATGATAGGAGTTTCAACCTCATGAGCACCGTCGTTTATACAATATTCACTGACCATTCTCTCTAGGATCTTCTTTATCAATCTTCCTCTAGGATAATATCTCATATTACCAGCATCACTTGCAGGTTCATGGCTAGCTAACTTGAGTCTTCGCATTAATTCTATGTGTACTGGTTCAGATTCATAGGTTCTCACTTTCTTTGTTTCATAATCCACTAGCTTCTTGAAATTAGGGAATTTCTGAAAATCAAATTCAGATATTTCGTAGATTTTATCTCTCCAGAGTATTACAAATCTAGATTTTATATTTGATTCTTGTTTAAGAGATTTAGATATATATTCAGTATCTTTCCTATAAGTCTTACTCAGTTCAGATAATGGATGTCCATAAACATGAATCTTGAATTCTTTATACCATCCAAATGGAGCTCTGTATATATTTCCCACATACCCTTTTAATAGCTCATACAATCTGTTTGTTAGTTCTCTAGCTCTGACTGGACTCTCTGGATCATTAGTTAGATGTACATACGGATATATGAGAATGTTTTTAGCACCAATAGCTTTCAGATGTGATAGAATATCATCAACTGCTCTATCCAAATATTCTTCTAGATCCCCTCTTTCCACAGATACAAAAACAACCAGAACGTTATCTAAATCTACTCTCTCTGGTTCATCAAAAATTTCAACAGCTTTCTCCTTTGGAATTACTTCTATATGCTCAGAATGCAGTAGTAGGAGACGCATGTTTTTAATATCAGCTATGGATTTTTAATACTTTCTAGAATTATACTCTCATATTTATTCAAAATCTCATCTATCTTATCAGGAGGAGCTTCTACAGTTAATCTTAAAATGTTCTCTGTACCACTAGGTCGAATCAATATTTTAATATCCTCTGTTTCTATCAGAATCCCGTCAATCTCCAGATATTCATCATTCAGCCTAGATTTTATTCTTTTCATAGTCTCTATTTTATCAGATACAGGATACTTCTTTCTTATCACTCTATAGGATATATCTGGTAATGGATATTCTCTTTTCAACATCTCAGTGATAAGGGCCATTCCACCAATTCCATCACTGACCAAATTGAATTTTGGTATGATATAATGGCCATTTGGCTCCCCTCCAAACCCTCTATCCTTATAATTCATTAGGATGCTAGAGATATAATTAGATCCTACGGGTGTAACGTGTATTTTGTAATATTCACTTAGGAAATTTTTGATGGCTATAGGACATTCAACAGTAACTGCTAACATATCTGTACCTCTAGTTTCATTCATATATTTTGCCATACCTGCAAACATTCGATCTCCATCAACTATATTTCCATTTCTAACTAGAACTACTCTATCACCATCCCCATCTAGCATGAAGCCTCTATCGATTTTCACATTCTGTTGAATTGGTTCACTCTTCCTCAAAAAGTATGGAACATTATCTATCAATCTTAATCTTATTCTGGTTCTTTGGATGTAGTAATTGAAAAAAGTATATGCAGAAGAGTTAAGATCTATAGGTTCTATACTGAAATCAAATTCAAAGCTCTCCTCAAGAGCGGCAAGATATCTATCATAAATGATATTGCGATAATCCTGAACAATTATCCCATGTTTGCTCTCTATGATGTCTCTGTTTAAAAACTGCCCTTCTTCCTTTGTAATCTCTCTTCCATCTCTGAAAAACTTGATCCCATTGTCCTCTTCGGGATTGTGTGAAGCAGTTATCATGATCCCAGGATAACTGAATCCCATTATTCCAGTTGGCACAGTATCTATCATATATACCTCTGCTCCACTAGCTAAAGCTCCGGAAACAGCAGAATAATAGAGAGCTGGTGAGCTATCTCTTATATCATGTCCTATATATATTATTTTGTGATCTTGAGCAAACTGGTTGGAAACTCTATAGATCAGACTGGGAGTGATCTTTTCTCCGTATCTACCTCTGATTCCAGAAGTTCCTAACATAATAGTTCTATATAGGATAATCTTAAAAAGGATAGCAGCAAGGGGTTTTCCCACCCTTCAGGGTAGTACAACCCCTCGTGGCCTGGCTTAACTTCCGTGTTCGGGATGGGAACGGGTGTTTCCCAGGCCCTATGGCCGCTATCTGTTGTTCTATTTATACAAAATATTTTTAAATCTTTTCCTTAGGCATTTTCTCTATATATATGGATTGACTAGGGAATGCAAATGATATCCCTTCCTGATCAAATCTTCTTTTTATGTTCAGATTAATCTGTTGAACCACATTTAAATATTCTACATAATCAACCTTATATATTGAAATATAAGCTTCAAATATCAAACTGAAATCCCCATATGATACAAAGTGAATTCGATTTATCTTCAGTTCGTTGCTAGCTCGGATTATTTCCTCTTCTAGTATTTTAGGAATTCTCTCCAACTTATCGGCAGGAGTGTCATACGTAACACCTATTCTAAGTAAGTACCTTCTCTCACTCATCCTACCAAAATTATTGATCCAAGAATTTAATAGATCTTTGTTAGATACTACAATCTCTTCACCACTTCTGGATCTCAACCTAGTGGATTTGAGTCCAATTCTCTCAACAGTACCAGCATAATTCCCCACAACTATAAATTCCCCTTTCTTTATAGGTTTATCTATATGTATCATGAAAAAGGCAAATATATCTTCCATTATACGCTGAAATGCAAATGCAACTGCAAGACCCCCAATTCCCAATCCTGTTATTAATGCAGTTGTATCTATCCCCAGATTTGTTAGGACTGTTACTATGGCAAATACTATTATAACAATCCTAATCACATTTACAACAAGATCTATAACATTATCCTCAACTCTATCTTCAGGATCTGCTCTGGAATTCCAATCCTTGATTACTAATTCTATGAATTTCAATAGGGCCTTTGATATATAGTAAGCTATCATTATTGTAGCTAGGATATCTAAGAAAATACTGAATGATTTAGGTAAAGTAAGAACTTGTAGGGAGAGATGTAATGATATCCAAGTATAAAAAGGCCACTTTAGCTCTGAGATTGCATCTATAAGATAGTTATCGTATTTCGTTGTGGATTTCTCAGCTATTTTCTTTAGAGACACCAATACTACTTCTTTGAATATTTTGAATATTATGCTGAGTACAAATAGACTTATGAAAAATAAAATATATTGTTCAATAGTATTACCAAATATCTCCATCTTGAGCATTGAAATTATCTCAGTCAACATGAGTTTATCTATCTAGAGTTAGATTTTAAAAAACATGTACTTATAAAACAAACAGACCCGTCGTAGCTCAACGGTAGAGCGCCCGGCTGTAGTGAGGTAATCGTTGTTACCGGGAGGTTGGGGGTTCAAATCCCTCCGACGGGATATACACCATAGCTCTTTATAATCTTATTTATAGAATACTAACACATGACTAAGACTGTTTATGTGTTATCCCATCCAAATCTAGCTCTGGTTAAGTATTGGGGAGTTATGCCAAAGGAGATAATAGGAGATTTAAATATCCCTAGATACCCTACAAAATCTTCAGCATCTCTTATAGCTGATAGCTATAGAACTATTACTGAGCTTACTGTAATTCCTAATGGTAGTGGAAAATTACTTGAATTCTGTCTAGATGGGAAGAATATTAGCCAAGGTTCTAAAGAGTGGAGTAATGTTGAAGAGTTTATTAGAAATCTAGCAATTGTATCTGGTTTGAGCAGTTTGTATAGATATGATTATAAAATACGATCTGCGAATGACTTTCCCACAGGAGCAGGACTAGCATCATCTGCCTCTGGATTCTCTGCACTAGCATATGCATTCTATAGAGTAATCCCAGAATTTCAAAATTTAGATGAGAGAACTCTATCTATATATGCTGCACAGCTATCTGGTTCTGCATCTAGAAGCATTCCATCATCAGGAGGATTTGTGGTTTGGTATAGAGGATTTGATATTTATCAACTCAGAAATTATGCCCAGTTAGGATATGATCGTGATGTGATACTGAAAAGTAGCTATGCAGAATCATTAATACCGGCTGAAGAACTAGATGATCTAAGAATAATAATCGTTACTGTTAATTCAGCTAAGAAAAATATTAGTAGTAGAGAGGGGATGGAGATAACTACTAGGACAGATCCTCTGTATTGGGATTGGGTTAAATATGAAGAGTATGTTCTATTACCACATCTAATCAGTGCTATGAGAAGTAAAGATTATCCTAGAGTTTGGGAATTGACTATGAAAGCATCTGATGGGCTACACTCATCGATGCTTAGGAGTTATCCAAGAATAGTGTACATGAATGATGACAGTCATAAAGTAGCGGGGTTGATAATTGAACTCAACCAGAATCATGGGACAAATATAGCGGCTTATTCTTTTGATGCAGGGCCAAATCCAGTCATATTCACCACACAAGAGTATGTCCAGAAAATAGTGGGGGTCTTAAGAGATAATGGGTATGATAGGATAAGTGTGAGCAAAGTTGGTAAAGGTACAAGACAGGTAGATGAAAAGGAAGGTAGGAGATTGTTAGAATATATTGAAAATATGAAACGATCAGATTGATTATCTCTTTAGGAATCTGAATAAGATAAATAATAATTCTAGGATTCCTTCTGCAATTAGCATGATTGTTATTGTGAACAATCCCCTAATTAATCGCCCCATAATTATCAGTACTCAAATTTCTCATCATCACATCAGAATATCCAGTGTTCATCACATTTATAATTTTAATTTTATATATTAACTTTAAATTTTTATATGCGGAAATATCTAAATATGGAAACTATACATGATTATATTAACAAGATCAAGGCCCTGGGATTTGAAGCATATTTTCTGAATGATAATGTGATACTTATCGTTAAGAAAGATCTATCTAGCACTGAATCCAAGATGGT
>JAUQPY010000020.1 GCA_030550115.1 Microcaldota archaeon | reverse complement strand
ATTTGAATAAAGTCAGATACAAGCTAGGAGAAATGAAAAACCCTCAAGAATATGTAGAAAAATACGGGGAAGCTTACGAATTCGTTCTCAAAGATGAAGTGCATAGGAGATATTATGAAGGTAATAATAGAATTATATATCGACTCCTGGGAACAGGAGAACTGTATTTGTATTATGGGGAGAACTTCAGCTATGAAACGTATATAGTAGAGGGAGATTTCAAAATATATTCCATAATTCAACCAGAGAAGTTTGCACTTGTACACAGAGAATTCAATGTTAAGGGTAAGCTAGAGCTAAGAACTATAGGCATTGGAGGTTATCTGAATGTGAAACATGATATCAATCTATTCCAGAATGCTAGTGCTGATGATAGGGGAATAGGATTTACTAAGTCTGATCAACTAGCATACTACGCATCAAATCTGAATCATCTGGAGAGTAATACAAAATCTTACTCTCATTATAGAGGAATTGTTAATGATCAATCCTATATTAGATTGGATGGGATGATAAATATCTCCAAGAATGCTACTCAATCCGAATCATTTCTAGATCAACATATAATGCTGTTACAAGATAGTGCTAATGCATTCGCCTTTCCTGCTCTTAAGATAGAGAACAATATGGTTAAAGCTAGTCACTCAGCAACAATATCAAAACTACCTGAAGAGATGTTATTCTATCTGGAGACTAGAGGAATCAGTAGGAAAGAGAGTATCGGAATGTTAATAGGAGGGTTTATAAACAAGGTGATGGATGTGGATGAGAAAACATATGATATAATATCTCAATACATCAACTAATCGGGTCTAGCTAAGATATAACCGTTAACATTTTCTATAGTATACCTATAACCTCCTTTCAATTTTAGATCCCCTCCCCAGCAACCCATATCTCTTCCGGATATGTTATGGTCATATTTTATATATACACTATATCTCATTCCATCACCAATAACACATATCTCTGATACCAGATCTCTGAGAAAAGCTCTCTCCTTAAGAGTATTATGTCGATCTATTGCATATATAGCCATCTGATTTATCATTAAGATACTACCTAAAACCATTATCACAACCAGAGATTGTAACCCATATATGATTACTGTTTCAAGGGTTAATTGAGCCTTCACAATAATGAATAGAGCTCAAACTTTTTTAAAACTATATCTATTATAAAACATTTATGAGAAAAGAGATACTACAAATACAATCTTATGTATTGAACAGATTAACTAATTTCATGTACAAGAACGGCTTCATCTGGATATTACCTGTGATCCTATCCAAATCTACAGATCCCCTGTATCCAGATCCGTCTGGTTCTGTTCAGAAGAGTTTAGATGTAGAAGTATATGGCCAGAAGCTAACCTTAACACAGAGTATGATTGTCCAGAAACAATATCTCATCTCTCAGGGATTGGACAGAATATTTATTCTTTCACCTAATATAAGAATAGAGAAACCAGAGAGAGCTTCAACTGGTAATCATCTATTTGAATTTACTCAGCTAGATTTTGAAATAGCTAATGCTAATGAAAATGAAGCTAGGAAAATGATAGAGAGTATGATAGTAAATTCTCTAAGGTATATAAGAATTGATATGAATCTTGAGCTAAAGGCTCTGGGGTCATCGTTTAGAGTGCCTAAGGCCCCATTCAAAACATATAGATACATGGATCTATTGGATAAATACGGGGAGAATTGGGAGAAGGAACTTGTTGAGTCAATAAAGGATCCAGTTTGGGTAATTGATATTCCAAGATACTTTTACGATATGGAAGATGAATATGGAGTTTGGCATAACTACGATCTATATGTACCAAAGTATGGAGAAATACTGTCTGGAGGTCAGAGAGAATATAGATATGAAATTCTGGTGAAAAAGATGGACAGTGCTGGAGTTGATAAGAGTAAATACTCAAAGCTATTAGAACTGGCTAAAGACAATAGATTAAGACCTTCTGCAGGTGCAGGATTGGGAATAGAGAGATTTGTTAGATGGATTGCGGATGTTCCACATGTAAAAGATGTGCAACCATTCCCTAGAGTCCCTGGAGAACCTGTAGAGCTGTAGTAAAGATTTAAAAATAAAGGTTGGTAAGTATAGTTGAATTTATGAAAACTGCAAAACAATTGGAATTACCTGTGAAATGTTACTCTTCAGACTATTATATTTATATTGACCCGGATAAGGTTTTGATAAATATGTCTAATCAGAATATTCTAATATATCAGAATTCTAGTCTAGGATTGTCTTATATGCATAATCAAAATCAAGATTGCTGGCAAATGATTAAATACGAAATATTCTCATATGAGTATATCCCACCTGATATCATCTACTGCGAAATCTCTAAGTACGTAGATATCAATATTAGCAAAGTATGTTTCAATACTCTAGTTTAAATCTCTGTCTTACTACTTCGGTAGCCTGGTTAAATGCAGACCTAAACATCATAGGATCTATTCTGAGTCCGCTCTCATCAATAGCTCTAT
>JAUQPY010000024.1:22062-25075 GCA_030550115.1 Microcaldota archaeon | reverse complement strand
GGGTAGGATTTGTTAAATTATTCTGATCACTAGTTCCACCCCTCTCTTCAACCGCTTCTTTCTTACCATATTTCTCATAAACCTCTTTCATCAAAGCTCTGTAACTATCTACAAAATTGTTGTTAGGATCACTAAAATGTTTCTTTACCAATTCAATATAATCCTTGAATGTTAATTCTGAATATCTTCTAGATAATGCATGATAGGCACCTTCTAAAAGATTAGCCTGATATTTAGATCCTGTAATATCATGCAATTGATCATTCGTAGTTTTATCTTGTTGGTTATCGAGCTTTTTAGTAGTTGCCTTTCCACTACTCACTTGCTCTGAACTTACGGCTTGATTAGAAGATGAGATTTGATTATTTGGATTCTGCTCTACTATTGCGGAGGGTAGGTTTCTTTCTCCCTGTCTATATTCTTGGTAAATCCTGTCTCTATAATCAGCCATAGAACTCTTATTATATCCAGCTTCTTGTTGGGTTTTTGGCTTGAAAGATGTGCCTGTATTAAGGGATGTGGGAACAGTAGGTCTAGATTCTTGTTGTGTCCTTGACTGCTCCACATTTTTTACCTGTTGATTATTGAGTTCTATATTATTATAAAATATGGTGGTATTCTTATTTTCGATTATTTTCTCTTCTATTTGCCCGTTTTCCTGACTTTGAGATATACTCCTCTCCTGGGCTCTCCAATCAGCATACCCAACAGGTCTATCACCAATCTTAAGCTCAAAATCCCTTAAATCTCTGCCTTTAAGTTGTTTCAGATGTTCAAAATTTCCATTAGCTCTAGCAATAGCTGCTTCTGGATTTAGAGAACTATAATAAAGCGTACGATTATCAAAGTACAGAGCATGCCATCCTTTACCCATGAGATTATGGATAGTATGGGCGGGAGATATCTTTGGATCAACTGGCTTTATCAGAGTATACCTACCTGTATCTCCATTTATAGCAATTATGCCCCCTTGCTCCATCTTTACACGCTGCCCATCATTCATAACTAAATAGATGTCACCTTTTTCATCGTAACTAAGTTTTATATTATATGTTCTACTACCTGGCCTAATCTCTAAGGAAATAACACCATCTAATTTTCCATCTTTAGCATCAAGCTCTTTTAATTGATCTAAACTCAATCTTTGTACCTCACTTAACCAAACCGATTCTTTATCTACTTTTTGTTCTAATACAGCTTGCATATTAACTAAAATAGTTGTTTCTATTTAAATTAGTTATCGGTTCTTTTATTTTTAAGAAAGTTATAGTACCATTAGGGTGAGGGATTATTAAGTATGCTCCCTGAGAATTTTTATCATATCTCGGATCAAATATTCTAATAGTACCATTTTCAACCTTTAATGCATAAACAGCCAGATTCTGATTTGGATCAGGTATGGAAGAGTAGAGACCTGGATTTAATTCTGTAGGATAAATAATATGAGATGTTTTTCCATCAGTTAAATACATAGCATTTCCATTCCCATTATCCTTAACATAGCTAATATATATCTCCACTCCATCAATATTTACAGTGGTTTTTCCCTCTCTATTTAAAGTTGCAACTACCTGCTCTTGAGATTCATACGATGTTTGTGTTGAAGTATTTTGATTATGGCTGTTGTTTGTTGTTTTGGCACCTAGAGACATCAACAGTGCTGCAACATAGGTGTCAAAATCATATTTTTTCTCCCCATATAACTTTTTCTGCATGTTATATAGATCATATATAATCTTACCATGTTCAGAGCCAAAATACCTATTCAAGATTTCCTGCTCAGACAACCCTAACGATCTTAATTTTGCAATATCCTCTCTCAGACTTTCCAATATTTTTCTCTGCTCCTCACTCATCTCAGATTTCCCCAGAGTTATTTTTCTAGCAGTTTCGAATAGATTAAGCCTCTGATCAAATGAGAGTTTTCTATATTCTTCCTTCACATCTTTCAACCTTACACTATCTCTTTCTCCTTCTCTCCATTTTTGGTATGCGTCCTCGTTTTTTCTTACACCTGCAGTAAGGTTTTCAACATTATTTCCATTCAGCTTTGCAACAGCCCTGTTAGCATCTTTATCGAAACTTACTCGATACAACTCATTTCTATGCCATATCATTACAGAATATCCATTCTCCAACAATCTAGAGATCACTTCTTCTCTATTCTCAGGTCTTATCACAGTATATTTCCCATCTTTAGATACAACCAACACATCCCCTTCTTTCATCTGAATTTTCTGACCATCTTGCAATTCAACAAAAACCCCATCTTTCTGCTTAATAAATCTTATCTTTGCCCCATTCACATTTAATTCTCCAGAGGATTGTTCCATAGGTTCGAGGTAGAGTGTCCTTTCCTTATTTACATCTGATGTTTGGGAGGTTTCAGAAAAGAATGCCATAATAATTTTTAGATAATTAAACTTTAAATATCTTTCATTACATAGAATTTTAATTCAGGGTCATTGCTACGGAATGTTGTTAGTTCGATTTCATCATCGGTTCTTACAAGACCAGAATAGACTTTATCATTTAAATTAGTAGTTATAGCAGTAATATTAACACTCTCTGTTGTTTGTTCAGCAGCTATGGTCTTTAGAAATTCCTTTATAAGAGTTTGCATTTCATGATTAAAATTTACAATCAATATTCTTTCTATTACACTCCTATCAGATACTACGCTGTAACTAACTCCGAATACAATTCTCTTACCAGTATTTGATAGATATGACGCAACGAGATTCAAATCTCCTCTAAGATCTAATGGACTATATGTGTATGCTCCAAAACTCAATATGCGATTGTTAGATATCTCAGATAATAATCTGTGTAACCAAACCATATATCTTAGAGCCACTGATAGATGATCTTTTATAGCTAATATCTGATTATGCTCTACATTGTTTCTTATAGATGCTAGCATTTCAATCTCTATCGCCCTCTCCATTATCTTTAAGATTTTAGCATATGATTCAGGTCTATCTCTGGCCAGTGTAGATCTCGGTGGTCGCCG
>JAUQPY010000024.1:0-22052 GCA_030550115.1 Microcaldota archaeon | reverse complement strand
ATCTATCGAATGCATTATCATGAGCAGCTAGATAGAGAAATCTAGCCATATCAACTTCTGATATCTGCATTCTAAATGGAGTCATATTATTTTATTGGAAATTGTTTTTTAATATATACGCCGAGGGTGGGATTTGAACCCACAAACCCTTACGGGAACCAGCTCTCCAGGCTGGCGCGTTAACCTGGTTCCGCCACCTCGGCTCCATTTTTGTATATCAACTAGACTTTTTAATACTATCTATAAACCACAACTATATCATCATCCTGGATTACATAATTATAATCTTTTATTATCCTATTGTTAGATATAACAAATAATCCATTTTTGATCTGGCTTAGTGATTTTCCTCTAAAACTCTTTCCCTCATATGTATCTAGCATATTCTCAAAAATAGCACGGTACATCCCTCCTCTAAAACTCCTGAGAATAATATTCTTAGCTATCTCTGCCTGAGAGAATGCCATTATATTCAATTTTTCTAGAACCTTTTTGGATCGCTCATCATTAACATAACATACAACATTTTTGCATCCTTGTGAGATCATTTGAATACTCAACATTACATTAGTACTCACATCATCTGATACAAGAAATGCATAATCGAAACTAGTCTCCAAATCATCCAGGATTTCATAATCTAGGTATTCTACCCCGTAATTTTCAGCAACAGTCTCCATTGTGTCTACATCTAGATCACTTACTACTATCTGATGGGCATTTGCAAACATGTTCAACAGATATTTACCAATCTCACCCAAACCAAATATAAAGATCCTCATAATTCTAATACATACTATCTGTTTAAAAGTTTGAATCCTAATACGATAATAGGTATCACTTCTATCCTAGCTAAGTACATTACTATGATTATATATAGCTTAAAGATATCTGATGTATTTCTGTAATCCAGAAAGGAATATCCACAATTCCCTACAACAGATGCAGAGTTGAATATACTCTCTCTAATATCGAATCCTTCTATTAAATGAGCTATAAAAGTAGATATGTATAAATTAGCAAACAGTATCAATATTAATACAGGCTCATTTACGATTTTGAACTTAGCTCCGTATAATTTAGAATACACATAGTACCGTATAGTCTTCATAACCTCAAAAATTCTATTTATCTTCATACCTCCAGCAGTAGATATTGTCATTCCTCCTATTAGCATTACAATAGAGAATATCATGATTTGTAAGTTATTTAGGTTAGGCGAGACATAGGAATACCCTCCAGAAGTAGATGTGGTTAATGTAAATAGAATAGCATCGTTACTCTCCATCCCTGTGATATGAGAGAGTATAATTACCATAATTAAATATACAATATACATCCCTACTAGTTTCAGGTCCCCTCTTCCCAAGTAAATAGGCAAGGATATTGACATTGCCAGCATTCCTAGTCCCATTATGTATTTCTGAATTAGATTCAGGTCATTACTCTTTGCAGGAAAACCTCCATTGCTAGTAGTAGTCAGTGATAATAGGAATGCATTTAAATAGTCCAAACCGGTTATTATCAATAGTATAATTATCACCAATGTAAATGTTAGATATATTATTAGAATGCTTCTGAAGCTATCTACATAATTCTGTTCTATTCCGATATTATTTGCAAGATATTTCCCAGAAATGCCTCTAAGCACCGTAAATATGAAAGATGTTACACCTAGACCCCCTATCCATTGCAATAATGCTCTATATATAAGTAAATCATCCTCTAACTCATCCCCTATTACACTGAATCCACTAGTAGTAATCGCACTAAACGATTCAAATAGAGAGTCTACGATCTTGCCTGTTTTCAAATAGAACGGAATAGATGCGATCACACCAAACATCAACCATATTATAGCTATGAATGCTAGAAAATTTCCCTGGGATACTCTGAATATTCTCTTCGGATCTTTGAATACTAATCTATCCCTGCTTATTAATCTTGAGATGAATAATGATATTGAGTTATATGCGCGTGATAGAGTATATAATATCGGGAACGCCAGAGTTATAATATTGGTAATTAGTAAATTATTGAAATTTGGTAGATTGTTTAGATAACTATAGATTGTTGATATGGATATTATTATGCTAATTACTAGAAACGATTCTGAGATTTTGGCTATCACAGTTCTGTATTATAAGTTGTTTTTAAATAATGTCCGCATATTATATAAGTTGATGTTAAACTTAGATACTTCACTAATCAATGAGGAAAAGATACGTGCAAATTCAGAAAGGGTCTGGAATGAAATACCTAATGATAGGAGTATAGATAGATTAATGATACACGTAATTTTTAATATCTTAAGAAATAGAACTAATAAAGCACGAGAGATATTGCTAAATATATACCATAGAACAAGAGGAGCAAATTTCCAAATAGTCCCATCAAAACTCAGAATTGAAGAATACTTAGGAATATCAGTTCACCCCAATCTGATTGCTAGGAAAATAAGAGAAGGTTACATTGAATTGGATAATGACGAGATAGTGAACGTTAGAGTAGATATGATGCTTAGAAGTATTAAAAAGTATGTTGATTCTAATCGAAAGGAATTGCAGGAGATGTTTAAAGATTGGTTACCAAAGGCAATTGTTAGAACTATTAAATCGTATCCACCATGTATACAGAACATCCTAAATAGAATTTCCAGTGGGGAGAATGTAGGACACTATGAGAGGCTAGTACTAGGAATATATATGATAAATATAAACAAGGAGATTGATGAGATTATTGAGATCTACCGTCAATTGCCTAATTTTAACGAACGTAAAACCAGATATTACTTAGAACATATTCATAAGAATAAATACAAGATGTATTCCTGTGAGAAAATAAGGCAGTTAGGACTCTGTGTAGCTAACTGCGGTATTAATACCCCTCTACAATGGAAGGGATAAGAGACAGAGCAGTTATAAGAAACCTGTTCTCAGAAGCATATAGGAATATTGATATAAATATAGATGAAATAGAAAAGAGAGAGTTCGGAATAGGAGATTTTGGAAAGAAAATAGTGTATAGACATTTAGCTTTTAGATCCGAATCTCAGCTGAAGAATTTTCTGATTGAGAGAACACCAATATATATCTCCTATTCCATATCTTACTATCAACATCCAGATCGACCTATGGATCAGAAAGAATACATCAGAGCGGATTTTGCAATTGATATCGATGAGAGCTTGGATAGATTGAATATAATCAAGCAGGATATCTTTGAATTATATGACATCCTAAAGAGTGAATTTGGATTGCAGAGAATAGTTATCAATTACTCTGGAAATAGAGGGTTTCATATACATGTAAGGGATAGATGGATTCAGGAGCTATCCAGAGATGCTAGAGCAGCTATTATAGATTATCTAATCCTTAGAGACGTGAAGATTGAGGATATTGGTATAATCAGAAAAGATAACTTACTCATGGGACCTAGATATGAGAATATGAAGAATAGAATGCAGGCTAGATTATTGAGATCCATAAGAGAAATCACAGGGAATGATAGGGTCTATCTAGGTGATTGGAGTGATGTGGATATGCAGAAATTCGCTCTAGCACTGGAGCGATCCAGATTTAGAATATCTATGGATAGTAATGTCACTCTGGATCAGACAAAGCTATTAAGAATGGAAAATTCTATCCATGGAGATACTGGATTTATAGCTAAGATAATAGATATAAATAAATTGCATGATTTTGATCCTTGGTATGATGCAGTATTATTCGAGGATAGGGAAATTAGAGTCAGGATGATTGAAGATTATATATGCAAGAAATACGGTGTGGAATTGAAAAGAGATCATAGTTATAGATTGAAGGGTGATTTAGGAGTGTTCTTATTGTTATCTAATAGGGCTAAGCTTATCTAACTCTATTTTCCCAACAACCACCATATTTCCAGGATTAGATGTTAGGGAGGAGGCACTCCCTAGGATCATATACAATATAACAATTTTTGGTCTAAATTCTTCAGGTATAACTACATAGTTGTCCGATATGGAGAATCCTTCATATCTGTTTCTATTGAGCCGAGATGGTCCATAACATATATTATCATCACATACGGCAGTTCTTATAGTATAGTTCAGTAATTCATACATGGTAGATGGGGTTTTTCCTCTTTTATCGATTCTGATCTTAAAATATAGTATATCTGATTGGGGAGCTGCTCGGTATGTAGCTATATTTTTCACTCTCTTCCAATCTTCCAGGGTTATATAATATGGTGATTCATCATTAGCGAAACTTCCTACAACGATTATTCTTTCAGTCTGATTAACTCTAGTTATTCTTACATGTTCATCTAATAAAATAGATCTGTCAACTATTAATTCGCTTGGAGAGAGTTCTGTCTCTGTTATTTGAGAAGATATACATCCTGTTAGGAAGATTATGAATGCTATCCCAAAGTATACTTTTTTACATAGATAACTCAACATATTTTCTTTTACATAGAAAGATTTAAATATAAGTTGGATTAATAAAATTTAAAAAGGTGATGGTGCAATGGATGAGAAGAAAAAGCACAAACATGATGAGAATACTCTTGTCTGTCCGGATTGTGGGAGTACAAACATCTCACAAGATCCAGAAACATCTGAATTGATATGTAATGATTGTGGATTGGTTATAAGTGAGGAGGCTATTGATTACGGTCCTGAGTGGAGAGCTTTTGATGCTGACCAGAGAGCTAAGAGAGCTAGAACTGGAGGTCCTCTATCAGTAATGAAACCAAACAGAGGTCTAACTACAGAAATAGATACTTCTAACAAAGATAGTAGAGGAGGAAAAATATCTGTAAAACATCAGACTACTATAAATAGAATGAGAAAATGGCATAGGAGAATCTCTATGACCTCTTCGTATGAAAGAAACTTAGCAACAGCTCTCCAGGAGCTTGAGAAGATAACTGATAGATTACAGTTACCTAAGAGAGTAGCTGAAGAGGCTGCTCATATATACAAGAAAGCTGTGGAGAAGCAATTGATCAGAGGTAGATTGATAGAGAGTGTGGTTGCTGCAGTTGTGTACGCTGTGTGTAGAAAGAATAATATCCCTAAGACTCTTGATGATATTGTTCAGATATCTGATAATGATAAGAAAGATATAGGGAGAGCTTATAGATTTATAAAGAGAGAGTTGAATCTTAAGGTCCCATTCACTAGTCCATCTATATATATTCCTAGATACGCATCAGCTCTGCAGTTGAGTGAGGATGTTCAGGAGAGAGCCAAAGAAATCGTGGAGATGGCTATGGAAAAGGGTATGTTATCGGGTAGAGGTCCAACTGGTATTGCTGCTGCAGCTCTGTACATAGCTGCTCTGGAGAAAGGAGAACGAAGAACCCAGAAACAAGTAGCAGAGATTGCAGGAGTTACAGAGGTTACTATAAGGAATAGGTATAGAGAATTGAAGGAGCTCCTAGGATTGGAAGATCTAGAATAGATCAGATCAATCTGTGTGCATAAGCTACCCCGTATTCAACTGATGCATCATATCCAGTTATCAATAGTTCAGGCTCATATAGCTTGATTACTCTTGGAATATCTAAACCATGAATCTTAGCTTCTAGTTTGCTCTTTGTCAATTCTGAAAGCTTTGCTCTTATATCATCATTTGGAGAATTCTGATAAGCCTCTAGTTTAGTATAGAATTCAACAATACCTCTAGCTATGGATAGCATCGCTGGTAAACGATATTGGTCTCCAAATACCCTGGCCTCTTTAGCATCATAGTCTAATACAATATCATATGGAAGTATCTCTCTGGTGTGTATTGCCATTACAGTATTAATATAGCTATTATTGGATATTTTTTCTCTAACAATGTTATTTACAGTTTCTAGTATATACCCAGTCATACCTACAGGTTTATTGTGTAAATCCCCTGTATAAGTAGGTCTATTCTCCCTAAGTTGGATCTTGAAGTTTCCAGAGAACATAATTTCAAAATTTTTAACATATAAAAGAATTCTCTGGAATGGGATAAATACTTTTCCGTCCAATTCTAATCTATCGGGTGCTGTTCTAGATCCAGTCATGTTACCATAGATCAATCGCTCAGTATCAGTTGCTATCAGGATCTGTTTTGGATTGGATATTACAAAATACCCATCTTCAGCTCTGATACTTAACATGATTTAATCTTTTAGATATGTTTTTAAATGTAATATATCATTAATGATGTATGGAGATGTTTATTGAACATTCTAAAATCAGAAAGAGAGTGAATAGAGTGATTGCAGGTTATCCTGGAGTGGGATTGATAGGTATTATGGTTGCAGAGTATATAGCAAAGAATTCTAAGGCTAATCTAATAGGAGAGGTGATCTCCTCTTCGTTCAAACCAGCTAGAGCTATTATGTTGGAGGAAGGAATTGTTAATATCGCCTCTACAAAGCTGTTTTACTTAGAACATGCTTCTACTATCGTAATGTACGGAGAAAGCCAACCTATGAACCCTTATAGATACTCAGCATATATATTAGGCCTCTTAGCTAAGAAGTATAAAGTTCGAGAGATAATTGGCGTAGGTGGATACTCTGATCCAAATGGCCAGGAAGATGAAATATACATATATGCAAATAACAAGCAGATTCTAGAGAAATATAAGGATTTTGCTAAGCCAGGGCCAGCTTCAGGAAATGTATTTGGTGTGTTGGCTGTACTACCAACCATCTCCCAATTTGCAAACATAGATGGACTTATCGTTCTAAAAACCACCAAGATAACAGATGGACCAGATATACCAGCTGCTAAATCTGTAATAAAAAGGTTAGATGAGTTTTTCAAATTAGGTGTGGATTACACAGAAATAGATAGAATGATAAGTGATATTGATAAGATTAGAGCTCAGATAATAGAGGAGTTTCAGAAATCAGAGAATGAGGCAACCAAACAATATATACGATAGTTTTTTAAAAGCATTTCTGCTAAGAAAATAGGAGTGATAATCATGGCTAGATTGCATTCTAAAAAACATGGTCATAGTCGTTCAAAGTTCCCTAAGAGATGGGAAGTTCCTGAATGGCAGGTTATGAGTAAGGATGAGGTTGAAGATATAGTTATAAAATTGGCCAAGCAGAGATTCTCCCCATCCATGATAGGAATGATCTTGAGAGATAGATATGGTGTTCCTTCGATTAGAGCAGTATTTAAAAAGAGACTAACAAAAGTGCTTAAGGAACATGGTCTTTACAAATTACCAGAAGATCTCCTATCATTATTGAAGAAAGCTGTAAAAATGCACCAACATCTTCAGAATCACAAGTCCGATATCCATAACCAAACTAAGTATAAACATGTTCTTTCAAAGATACATAGATTAGTTAAATACTATAAAAGAGAAGGAGTGCTACCTGCTGACTGGAAGTATTCCCCTGAATTAGCCGTGTTGCTGGTGAAGTGATATGTACAACAAGAACCTGAATAGATGGAAACTGAAAAAATGGTATGAGGTAGTGGCTCCAGAATATATACAGACCAAGAACCATATAATAGGTAGTGTTATATCTCATGATGAATCTAATCTAGTTGGAAGAATTATAAGAGTCAGCTTGGCAGACATCACAGGTAGAATAGATGATGATAAAAGTTTATATTCCACATTACTCTTCAGAACGACTCATGTAAGGGGTAGCCAAATAGCTTCAGAAGTTGTGGGTTTTGAGATTGCTCTATCATATCTCAAGAATCTTGCAAGATCCGGAAAAACAGTTATACATCATGTACAGAGAGTAAAGCTGAAAGATGGTACAGAAATCACAGTTAAATCTTTCTTAGTAACCTCTGCCAAAGTTTCAGCAATTGTGAAAAGAAATCTAAGAAAGAAACTACATGTAGAATTAGAACTGGAATTGAGTAATAAGAAATTTGGAGATTTCATCAACTCTCTGATAGACGAATCTTTGAATACAAAAATATATAGAGAATTGAATAAGATAAATCCTATAGATCACTTTATGATCAAAAAGTTTGAAATATGAAATTAGATCCCAAACAGTTAAATGCTCTTATAAGGAGTATGGGTGGAAGAGTAGAGAATCTATCTGCACCTAAGGTTATTATATACAAAGAGGATCGCCCAATTGCTCTTATAAACGCCCAAATAACCAAGATAAACGTTCAGAATCAGACCAGTTATATGATAGTTTGTGATAGGGAAGAATTAGAACCCAAAGAGGATGAATTAGAGCTGATAATGTCTATGAAAAATGTATCTAGAGATCAAGCATATGAATTATTTAAAAAATCTAATGGTGATTTAAGTAAGATACTTGGTGATTGACATGCCCTATGAATTGATACAGAAGAATTTTCAAGAATCATACAAAAACAGAAGTGAAGATTATCGAAGAAGGTTAGTGGAGTGGAGAGATCAACCGGCAATTCAGAGGGTAGAGAAACCCTCGAATCCTGCTAGAGCAAGATCTCTAGGATACAAGGCCAAGCAAGGTGTATTCGTAGTTAGAGTTAGGATAGCTAAAGGTAATAGAGTTAGGAGAAATCCAAAAGCTGGTAGAAAATCTGGTAAGTATTTCAGATACATCTCTCCTGGATTGAGTTTGCAGAAGATTGCTGAGCAGAGAGCTAACAGAAAGCATACAAACGCAGAGGTTGTAGGTTCGTATTGGGTAGGGGAGGATGGGAAGTATAAATATTTCGAAGTAATTCTGGTTGATCGTGCTATTGATGATAAATACTTAAGAAAGATTGCTTCTAGGAGAGGAAGAGCGTATAGGCTTAGATAATACTCTACCAAACAGACTAGTGTGATTAGCTGATTCTATATAAACATCAACATATGATCCTAGTTCTATGTCCTGATCCAGAACTACTTGCCTGTAGAAATCTGTTCTACCCTTCATCTTTTCTGTAACCAGAACACGATATTCCTTACCTATATGTTTCTGATTATTTTTAGAAGCTATTTCCTTAATTAGGCCATTCGCAATCACAGATCTATTCTTTATGATTTCTGATGGCAACTGTCTCATTCTAGCTGCTACTGTACCTGGTCGGGGTGTGAACTTAGATAGATTTACGATATCCGGTCTGTGCTGTTCAATGAATTTTAGAGTCAATTCAAAATCCTCTTCAGTTTCTGTGGGATACCCTACTATGATATCTGTAGCCATGGTAAATTCATCTCCAAACACAGATCTGAATGCATCTTTAACAACAATCCAATCCTCTACAGTATGAGATCTATTCATCTCTCTAACAACTCTCTCACTACCACTCTGGACAGATAGATGTGCAAATCTATACAATCTTCCATCCTTATATAGTTGGATGAGATCTGACAGCATGTTTCTAAAGTAATGTGGGCTAGACATCCCTAGTCTGATTCTGAAATCCCTATCTGTATTCAATATAGCTCTGAGTAATTCAACCAGATTCACCCCTATATCCTTACCATAACTCCCAAGATCAGTACCGGTGAATTCCAACTCTATACAACCATCATAGAGAGCAGCATTGATCCATCTTATGATCTCCCCTATCCCTAGACTCTGATATTTTCTAGCCAATTTTGTAAAGCAGAAATGGCATGCAGATAGGCAACCCTGTTGTATTGGGATCTTAGCTATAGGAGGATCAAATCTCTTTGGAATATTCCCTCTCCTATCTAAGCTATTTATATATCTCTTCTCTCCTCTGATAGCTCCCTCTATTGCCTCATCGATTCGGTTTATAGCAGATGTGGTTATTGCACTGTATCCAAATCTATCTATAATCTTTCTATTAGCAGTTAAACATCCAGCTATTACTACATTCTTACCAGCTCTCTTGAGTTCTTCTAATCTATTTACTATCTTGGATTCAGTAGGTCCTTTTACCCCACAACTATTAATAACTATTACATCAGCATCATTTTCACTATCAACTACCTCATGTTTAGTTACAGATTTCATTATTTCCGTATCAGCTTGATTCAGAGTACATCCATAGGTTTCGAAGTAAATCTTCATAAATTCAGATTCTATGTTATATTTTTAAACTTTTATTGATTATATAGATAGAACAGTACAATGAGGGGAGAAATACTATTAATTCTGGTAGTTTTATCAGCTCTAGTATCAGCATATCTTTACATATCAAATTCTACATATCTGCCGGTAGGATTGTTCATCTTGGCTCTAAGTTTATTAATAATATCATCTAGCAAATTTATACATACAGCCAGTAAGATAGGTAAATCTTTGGGGCTTTCGGATTATCTGATAGGGGTGATACTGATAGGTTTTGGTACATCTACTCCTGAATTAGTGACATCTCTTTACGCATCATACCAAGGAAATTTCGAGATAGCATATTTCAACCTGGTAGGATCAAATATTTCAAATATCCTATTGATATTTGGGCTGAGTATGATCTTCCTGAACAGTAATCGGCTGGTTGTTAAAACTAATCTATTGAAAACCGAGAGTCTGTATCTGTTTATAAGTGCTATAATCCCTATAATCCTATTCATCAAGACTCCAGTAGATTCTATAATTGGAATAATACCTCTGTTGATGTTTATAGTTTATTTCTATATCAATTCTTCTGATGGGATGGAGAGGATTGATGAGATGAATAGTGTAAAATTAGTAGATTATATTGTATTAGTGATCAGTCTGTTGATATTAGCATTCAGTGCAGATCAGACTATTATATATCTCAAGGAAACTGCTAAAGTGATTGGGGTTGGATTGGATCTGATAAGTCTGCTTGCACTAGCAATAGGCACATCTTTACCAGAATTGGTAACTACAATTTTGCTAGCTAGAAAAGGAGAGAATCAGGATATACTATTGGGTAATATCATAGGAAGTAATATATTCAATACTCTAATGATCCTTGGTGGTAGTATGATAACTTCTTATATAGTTGGTATTCATAGCTTAAGTATCCAATCAGATATTCTTGAGATTAGTTGGATATTTCTGATAATATCTACCATTGCATTGCTCCTAATGTACTTAGATAAGGAAGTATATCGCGAGGATGGGTTAATATTAGTGTTGATGTATTTGATTTTTCTGGGGATGGTCCTATAGAAAACTATTTAAAAATATGTCATTCATAAAAATTGAGATCCTATGAAACACATTGAATTTGAAAATCCTCTTTGGCAGAATACTGTTAGGTTACTCAAGAAACTAAATAGACCATTCTGGAGAAGGGTGTTAGAATTAGTCGATAGGAGCAGGAGAAAGAGAATAGAAGTGAATATGCGAAAAATAAACATGTTCTATAAAGAGGGTAAAATAGTGATTGTGCCAGGAAAGCTATTGGGAGGGGAGAGATTAAAACACAGAGCTAAGATAGTTGCTGTTGATGCTAGTAAAAAAGTGATTAGGGATATACAGAAGAATGGAGGGGAATTTATATACATGGAAGATTTCTTGAAGAATCTGAATGATATTAGATACTCTGATCTGATGATAATAAGGTGATTGGAATGATTGTGATAGATGCTAAAGATATGGTATTTGGTCGGGCTGCATCCAGAATAGCTAAAATGTTGATTAGAGGAGAGGAAGTTACAATAGTGAATGCTGAGAAATTTGTTCTTAATGGAAATCCTGATTATATTGTAAATAAATTCAAGATGAGAAGATCTTGGAGAAACAAGGCAAATCCAGAACATTCCCCACATTATTCAAGAGTACCTAATCTTCTGGTTAGGAGAATGATACGAGGAATGTTGCCTAGGAAGAAATTTATAGGTAGGCAGGCATTTAGGAGATTGAAAGTTATAATGGGAAATCCTGAAAATCTGCAGGGAGTATCATTTGATGATGCAAAGATAAAAGATCTCGGAAAACCCCATATTTATATTGAAGATCTATGTAAGAGATTAGGGTGGAACCATGGCTGAAACCAAGAGAAAGAGAACGAGGAAAAAGTCTGATATTCAGATATTTTTGAGCAGAGGTAAGAGGAAGAGAGCTATAGCTAGAGTAACTATAAAGACCAAGGGCAAAGGCAATATTTTGGTAAATGGTTTGGACTGGAGAGTGTATTTTGAGAGTAAATTTGATCAGATGTATCTCCAGAGCATATTTGATCGGGTTGCTAAGATGCTAAAGAATTTAGATATTGATGTTAATGTTAGTGGAGGAGGTAAAATAGGGCAGCTACAGGCAGTAGCTACAGGAATTGCAAGAGGATTAGTTCAAATAGATCCCGAACTGAAGAGGACTGTATTTGATAGCTCAATACTAAAAGAGGATATAAGAAGAGTTGAGCCTAAGAAAGATAGGAGGAGAAAGGCCAGAGCCAAGTTCCAGAAATCATATAGGTGATCTAATGAATAAATTCCCCATAAGATGTTTCACATGTGGAAAGATCATTGGACATCTTTACAGAGAGTATGAATATAGAGTGAATAAAGGAGAGGATAGAGGTAAAATTATGGATGATCTGGGCCTGAATAGATACTGCTGTAGAAGACATTTTCTTGCATTTGAAGGAGTGGAAGATAGATCAATACTGATTAATGAATATGTTACTGAAGAGGTGAAATGAGATGTTAATCGCTGAGACTGTTTATATAGAGAGTGGAATACATATAGGTGCAAAGACCAAACTAGGGAGAGCAAGATCATTTATAGCTAGGAGAAGGAAAGATGGGGTATACGTAATAGATATCAACAAGACTGATGAGGCTCTAAGAAGAGTAATAGATAGATTAGCCAGAGTAGATCTATCAAAGCTGGTTATAATCGCTTCTAGGTACTATGCCAAAATAGCTCTAACCAAGTTCCACAAGCTATTTCCAGAGACCAAGATAGTGATAGGGAGGTATATCCCAGGTACATTTACAAATCCAAACATAAAGTATTTCATAGAGCCAGATGCAGTACTAGTATGTGATCCAAATAGTGAAAAAGTTGCTATAAGAGATGCTAACAAGATCAAGGTACCTGTGTTCGGATTGGTAGATACTGATAGTGATACTACTGGATTGGAAGATTATGTACCTATGAACAATCGAGGAAAGAAGAGTATTGCCCTGTTCTTCTGGCTATTAGCTAGAGAGATATACATGAAAACTGGGAGAATTAAATCATATGATGAATTCAAAATCCCCATAACCTACTTTGAAAAGCTAGAAGATTAATATTTATGTTACTTGATGAAATAAAGGCAGATCTTAGGGATCTTATAGGCAATGGCATAAAACTGAGAGATTATATTACTGGTGTCTATGTATTCTTAGATAGATATGTACAGATAGATCAGAGTAAATTAATCGAGATAATAAAGAAATACAAGAAGAGAATCTATATTAGATACTCTAATAGATTAGATCCTAAAGAGGCTGAGAAAATAATTCGAGAAATCCTATCTGGTTATGATGTAAATGATATGGTTTTTTCAGATTCTTTTGGGGAGGTGTATTTGAGAGTTAAACATTTGAACATCTCACAAATAGCGAATGATACTACTGATCGAATAATCCTATCTACAGGTTGGTATCCCATCTTTGAGAGAGCCCCAAGCATAGAATCTAGCTTTTCAAAGAGCATGTTCAGGAATAAATACGAAAGAGATGTGGATCGGGTTCTAAAGAGAGTTGGTAATCGGATTAGCGAGAGAATAGATTCAATCAATTACATAACTCTAACTATGTTAGGAGGTTTTCAGGAGATTGGTAGAACCAGTATGCTATTTGAGACCAAAAGCTCCAGATTTCTAATAGATGCTGGAGTGCATCCTGCCCCTCCTACCCCCCAAGATGAATTACCGATGTTCCATCTAATCGGATCCTTGAGTGACCTTGATGGGATTATTGTATCTCATGCCCATACTGATCATGTAGCGGCAATACCATATCTCTACAAAATGGGATACGATGGGCCTGTCTATATGACCCCACCAACCCTTGAACAAACTGTGTTAGTTCAGATGGATTATCTGAACCTCGCTGAAAAATCTGATAGTAGAGAGTATCTATATTCCACCAAAGATATAAAAAGCATGATAGATCATACAGTTCTGTTGGATTATGGACAGACTACTGATGTTTCCAAGGATGTTAAACTAACTTTCTACAATGCAGGTCATATCCTAGGGAGCGCATCAATCCATCTGAACATAGCTGATAAATTTGTATTTATATATTCAGGAGATCTCAAGTATGGTCAGACCCAACTATTTGATCCAGCATATGATAAGTATCCAATAGCAAATGCGGTTGTTATTGAATCCACTTATGGTAACAGAGTATTACCTTCCAGATCACAGGCAGAGAATGAATTTATAAGCAAGGTAAGAGAGGTCATTAATAGAGGAGGAAAAGTGTTGATACCTGCATTTGCAATAGGTAGAAGTCAGGAGATATTAGTAACACTATTCAAATATGCTGATAAAGATTGGAATATTCCTGTATATATTGATGGGATGATACGAGAGGCTTCGTCTATGTATAGCCAATATTTAGAATACCTCAGCTCAAACATACGTAACATGATACTTGAGAATAGATCACCTTTTGAATGGGAGATGTTGAAGATTGCTAATAACAGGTCTAAAGAGGAGGTAGTTGGTGAACCTGCTATCATCATAGCTACAGCCGGTATGATGAATGGTGGGCCTATATTAGAATATCTGAAAATGTTAGCTGATGATAAAAATTCATGTTTGATATTCGTGGGATATCAATCTCCAGGAACGTTAGGGAGTAGAATACAGGCTGGTAGTAAAAAGGTTGTTCTTAAGGATGGAGATGATTACAAGGAGTATGATCTTGAGCTTGAAGTTGTAACTGTTGATGGTTTTTCTGGACATAGTGATGTGAATCAACTAATAGAATGGTTGAGAGCTATAAAGAATCCACCTAGGAAGGTGTTTACGATGCATGGTGATCAAACCACTACTCAGGAATTTGCAAAAACTATCAAACAATTACTTAGGATAAATGCAGACGCCCCCATGAATATGGAGAGAAGGAGATTCAGATGAAGCCTCTAATACTATATAGTTCTCAGAACATAGCTAGTCTTAATATAGCTAGGCAGATAGAAGGCAATATTGATATGGTTGATGTGAGAGATAGTATTATAGGATTTCAACCTCCAGAGACTAATAGAGATTATTATATCGTTCTAAGTTCCCATTCATCCAAGTCAGGAATTCCCAGTGCTACAGTTCATGTACCTGGTAACTGGGGCAAAGCAGAGTTAGGAAGATTGGCAAGTAGATTGTGTATAAGCTATCCGTCCAAGATGTTAGAGATAATATCTAGATATGAACCTCTGAGGTATAGAGGTTTTGAAATAACTTATGAGGTGGATCATCATGGTCCGTTCTTTGGTAAACCAGTAATGTTTGTGGAACTGGGCAGTGATGAGAGATATTGGAATGACTCAGAAGCAGCAAAGGTGATAGCTAGAGCAGTTCTGGATAGTATTGATAGTTCAAATGAGTATGATGTTTACTTTGGAATAGATGGAACACACTATGTACCTAAGTTAACAAGATATTCTCTGGAGAACAGAGTTGCATATTCTCATCTATTGGCTAGATATCAAGATGGATTTAGAGATGAAATGTTCAAACAGGCTCTGGAGTTAAGTATAGAGAGAGTGGATGGAATTCTAGTGGCAAAGAAAGCTGTGGATAAGTATCAGAAAGATTACATAAGAGGATTTGCAGAGAGATACGGTGTGGAGGTAAAGTTTATTTAGATATTAGTAAGAGAATAACTGCCATCTTCCCCTCCTCT
This sequence comes from Microcaldota archaeon, assembly GCA_030550115.1. Classification (GTDB taxonomy): domain Archaea; phylum Micrarchaeota; class Micrarchaeia; order Anstonellales; family J096; genus JAADEL01. Next base: position 6,327 of record JAUQPY010000024.1, on the reverse strand, counting down.
AGATTCGTAAATATCCCCATTATTGATGAGATTTCTAATTATCTCTTCCAATTCTCGTTCTTCTATATTCATCTCCTTCGCCATCTCTCGTATTTTCTTCTTAGATGCATGTCCTTCTCTCCCTACCAACTCCTGAATAATCCCTAAAACCGCATCCATCTTACTCTTTCTACTAGAAGTCATCCCTGTGCTCAAGATATCTACACTCACCTCCCCAGTTTCAGGGTCTTTGAGTACAGAATTTATCATCTCCTTCATAAGGGATATTGCCTGGTTAGCATCCTCTAATTCAACAACATCACTCAATCGAAACTTGGCATGAGCTTCTGCCAATCTAACCAGGCCTTCTAGATATCTAGGTGTTATCGCCACATTTCCACTACTAGCTCCAGTCTTTCTCATTTCCACATAGTAATTCTTTATTGCTGTGCTAGCCTCTTCGGTCAATTTGGGGTTGAGTTTTCTTGCATAACTGATATATTTCCTTAGGAAGCTAGGATCATATTCTGTAGATCCAGTATTCCTATGCAGGTTCAATATTGCCTCAGCCAATCTCTCATCTTTTGCCACATCTACATCATCTATTATCGGAAATATGAGATCAAATCTACTCAGAAGACTTGGTGGAATGTTGAATTGATCTATTATCCTCTTCCTTATACTGAATCTTCCGTACTTTGGATTAGCAGCGGCTAGAATTGTAGTATCAGCTATTAGAGTAGCAACAATTCCAGCTTTGGCTATTGATACTGTTCCAGATTCCATTACCTCATGAAGAGCACTTTTCTCATCATCATCGAGTTTGTCAAATTCATCTATAGCGACTATACCTCCAGAGGCTAACACTACTGCCCCTGCCTTTAGGGTCCAACCTACATAATCATCTTTTTCCACAGTAGCTGTTAATCCTACACCAGAGGCAGATTTACCACTAACGTATATTGCTTTAGGTGAAATTCTAGAAACCTGTTGTAGCATTCTGGATTTAGCAATTCCAGGATCCCCTATGAGTAATATGTGTATGTTAGATCTCAATCTGGTTCCAGCTCTAGTTCTCTTCTTATTAGCCCCAACTAGCTGTAATATTATAGCTTTTTTGATATTGTCATATCCATATATATCTGGAAACACTAGATTGGCAAATCTCTCAAGAGCATCAGGACGCTTGCTAAATCTTATTATTTCATCCCTATCTCTATCAGTGAGGGTAATTGAATTGAAATCAATCTGCATTTTTTTAATACCTCTTATTTCAATGAGCTTAGATAGATTTGTAGATCTCTTGTTCTGAGATTGTACTAATCTTAGAATTCCTGTAAGCTCTACGATCTCTCCTGGAAGCAAGGTATTGATAAAACTACCTGTTAGGATGCATTTTACTTTAGGTGCAGGTACTCCTGGTTCAGTTCTTTCGATTAGCTCTTGAACATCTAAGTATTGTACATCTCTCTTTATACTATCCACTAGTTCTATTTTCTTACTATTACAAAACACACATTTGCTAGCAGGTTTTCCCTGAGATGACACTATGAATTCTCTATTACAGGACATACAATGATATTTATTCATCTCAACTACAGGTTCTATCTCGGATCTCCTAACTACTAATCCGTAGAAAGATATTGCTTTCTTCTCATGTTTACTACCTATATCTTTGATCATAACGTGAGGGGTAATTCCGGTTAGTTTTATATCTATATCTTTAGCCTCAAGATTCAGATTGATAAATCTCTCATACAATCTAGATCTAAGGAGCTGTAAAAATCCGTCTGGATCTGATTGAAGTGCATCAGCTAAACCCGGATCAAAAGATAGAATATCACCATAATCCAATTCTACCTCTCCTTTAGAGTGGATCTCGATTAGATTTAGTCTCCTATTAATATAAAAATCTAGTACATTTGAATTTATCATGTTAAAATTATAACATCCCAATTTTTAAATTAATCTTAATACCCGCAATAGGATTAGTAAGAATACTATCCCTATAATAACTATAACAGTGTATTTAAATAAATTAATTATCTCTGAACTAAGTTCCTCTTTACTGGGTTCTGAAGAGGGTACTCTAGGGATTTTAGATAATGGTTTTTCCCGCTCCATTGCTCGCGTCTGTTTAATATACCCTTCGCATTTGTGCCCATATGTGAATTTATCTATAGTTGGAGTTATATGTCTGAAACAGAATTGCTTCCCACAGTATGGACAAGTATACAAATTTTCAGACTCCACTTTACATTTTTCACATTTTGCCATCTTTTGAATATTTTCATCTAATATTTAAAAATATTCAGCGCTCCAGTTTGTCATCACTGATCAGCAAACCTGTGTATCATCACGAACTTGATAATATTGATTCTTTTTAAAAATATTCTCCTAAGAAAAATCATGTTTGAAGATATTGAGAAGAAGTGGCAGAGTATATGGGAGAATAAACCTCGTGAATATGATTTGAACAGAGAATTATTGGTGATAGATACCCCACCTCCATTCACATCTGGTACACTTCACATGGGCCATATACTTAGCTATTCATATATAGATTTCATAGCTAGATACAAAACACTCAGAGGATATCAGATATTCTATCCTCAAGGATGGGATGCCCAGGGATTCCCTACTGAGATGAAAATAGAGAGCAAATATGGTAAAAACTTAAGTAGAGAGGAATTCAGGGCAAAATGTGTAGAATGGAGCCATGAGATGATATCGAAGATGAGAGATCAGATGAGAAGGATGGGATATATGATAGATTGGAATAACCAATACATTACAATGTTGCCTGAATATCATGAGAAAGTTCAGAAGTCTGTAATAGATATGTGGAAATTAGGGGATATTTACAGGGATAATCATCCTGTGCTATGGTGTCCTCACTGTAAGTCTGCAATTGCAAAGGCAGAACTGGAGGATAAGGAAATTGATTCTATTTTATATGATATCAGATTTGATAATATTGTAATATCCACTACTAGACCTGAACTGTTACATGCATGCGTCGCCGTAGCAGTACATCCAGATGATCAGAGATATAAAGATATGATTGGAAAGAATGTGAGGATTCCTCTATATAATAGAGAGGTTCCTGTGATAGCTGATCATGATGTGATCAAGGATTTTGGTACGGGAGCGGTGATGATTTGTACTTACGGTGATTACCAGGATCTTGTATGGCAGAAGAGACATAATCTACCTGTGATAGAGGGGATCGATAAGGAAGGTAAGTTAAAGAATAGTAAATATGATGGTATGAGTATAGATGAAGCCAGATCTAGGATAGTTGCAGATCTTAGATCTCAAGGATATATTGTATCTGAAAAATCCTATAGGAAGATTATAAGAATACATGATAGGTGTAAAAATCCAGTGGAATTATTATATTCATATGAATGGTTTGCATCTCTGAAAAAACACAAAGATAAACTCATCGATATTGCCAAACAGATCAGATGGACACCAAGCTTTGGGATATATCACTACATAGATTGGCTCAACAATCTAGATTGGGATTGGATAATAAGTAGAGATAGAGTTTTTGGAACTCCGATACCATTTTATGTCTGTGAGAAATGCAATCATATTGAACCTGCTGATAAACTACCGTTCTATCCTGAAAAAGCCGATGAGAAAATATGTGGTAAATGTGGAACTACTATGAGACCAGAGACCAAAGTGTTAGATGTCTGGATAGATTCTAGTATAACCCCATTGATAATCTCTAGATATTATGAAGATCGGGAATTTTTCAATAGAACATTCCCTAATTATATAAGAATCCAGGGGGTGGAAATAGTTAGAACCTGGGCGCTCTATACGATCTATAGGGTCTGGAGAATAACTGGTAGCGTTCCTTGGAAAGAGATTCTGCTGAATGGAAATGTACTTGCCCCAGATGGGAGAAAGATGAGTAAGAGTTTGGGTAATGTAATCTCTCCTGATGAATTACTCAAGGAGTATCCTGTGGATGCGCTGAGACAATGGGCAGCGATGAGTGGAGCTTTAGCTAAAGATAGACCTTTTTCATATGAAGATATAAAATATGCAAAAGCATTTCTAATAAAATACTGGAATGCTTCAAAATACATCATATCTAAACTACAACCTATCTCTAACACCCCAAAGCTCAGAAAAGTGGATAGATGGATCTTACATAGATTATCAGAAGTAATTGATAGGGTTACAGATGCAATGGAATCCTATGAATTTAGAGATGCGATTACCACTCTGCAACAATTCTACTGGAATGAATTCTGTGATTTCTATCTAGAATATACCAAGTGGAGATTTCAGAAAAATATTGATACGGAAGGGGCAGTATATACTCTCAAGAAAGTTCAGGAAGAATTCTCCAAGATGTTCTCTGTATTTGCCCCACATCTAGCTTATGAAGTGTATTGGATGATCTTTGGAAGAGAGATAGATTCTTGGCCCCAATTCAGCTTTAATGATGAAATAGCTAAGAACGATGTTGAAAGATTTAATCTAGAGGTATCCAAAGTAAGAACTTACAAGATATCAAATAGGATGTCATTGAAAGCTGAGTTGGATAGGTGGGAATTATCTGAACAGTTCGATGACGAACTTAAAGAGGAGCTTAAAAACACTCTGAACATTAAGGAATTAGTCTAGTTCTATCCCTAGGGAAGAGCATAGCCTCCCTAATATTATTTAATCTAAGCAGCTGCATTACAAATCTCTCTAGGCCCATACCAAATCCTCCATGTTTAGGTACTCCATATCTGAATGCTTCTAGATAGAAGTCAAAATCCTCTAGTTTTAATCCTCTGTCTATTAGAGCTCTCTCTAGCATATCAACATCATGTATCCTCTGAGCACCAGAGGCTATCTCTAGACCTCTGAAGAACAGATCAAAAGATCTACTGTATATATCATCATCAGGCATAGTATAGAATGCTCTTATTTTAGTGGGAAATTTTTCTATAAAATACAATTCTTCCCCCAATATTTCATATATTTTTCTCTCATGTTCTTTACTTAAATCCTCTCCTATGTTGATATGTACATTGTTCTCATTTAATAGCTTAACAATCTCCTCATAGCTATATATTTTTATATCTTCTACATCTATATTCACCATATCTTTTACACTATCTAACATCTCCAAAACCACGGTCTTTAGTATTCTCATAACGTCTCTATGATCATCTATAAATCCCATTTCTACATCTAGAGAGATAGCTTCATTCAGATGGTAGATAGTATTATGCTTTTCAGCTCTGTAGATTGGTAATGTGATAAATACTCTTTCCAAACCTCCAATTACTGCCATCTGTTTGTAGAGTTGAGGAGATTGAGCAAGATATGCTTTCCTCTCGAAATAATCTACAGGAAATACTTCTGCACCACCTTCTGATGCTGCGCCAATGATTAGACTAGGATGAATCTCCACAAACCCTCTTTTTAAGAGAGAGTTTCTGTATGAATTTATGATCTTAGATTTTATCTCAAATATCCTTCTCACTTCGGCCTTTCTCAAATCCAAGAACCGATATTTCAATCTAGTATCAAAATCAGTTGGCACATATCCTGCTGGATCTACAGGGATTTTCCTTCTAACCCTTGATATGATCTCTATTCTTTTGGCTTTTATTTCAACTCCAGCCTTAGCAATATCCGATTTTACAGAATCCCCTATAACATCTATCACATCCTCTCTGTTCAATTCAATATCATCTCTAGTGATAACCTGTACAATACCGGTTTGGTCTCTTAGTAGAATAAACTTGATTTTGCCCAGATTTCTAAATTCATGAACGTATCCAGCGACTCGAACAGTTTTTCCTAATTCTCTGATTGCTTGTTCAATCGATATTCTTTCCATAGTTCTTTTAAATCATATTTATCTTTTAAAAATGAATATATAAAATAAAAATTGAGCAGGGGTCGCCAAGTCTGGTCAAAGGCGCCAGGTTTAGGACCTGGTCCCGTTGTGGGTTCGTGGGTTCAAATCCCACCCCCTGCACCTATTTCCAATCATCTTAACATAAACTTTTTAAACACTTTTGTTCTAATATTAATATGGTAAAGGCTACCAGAGAACTACAGCATCAAAGATTTCAAAGAAATACCAATCCAGATATTGTTAATACTAATCATGATCAGAATGTTAGATCCAAGAATAGGTTTAGTGAATGGTTAGGGGGCAATTATGAGGAGTTGAAAAGGAGATTCAATAGATTTGTGTATAGTTTGGGAGTTGCAGCATATCTGTCTTCAGGGGGGATTGCATTTGCACAACAGAACTCACAAGTTCAACCTATCCCACAGGCCAGTACTACTCTTAAATGGGAAGATTTTGTTAAGAGA
>JAUQPY010000014.1 GCA_030550115.1 Microcaldota archaeon | reverse complement strand
AAACTATAGTTTTATCAGAAATACCTGATATTACAACATCACTATATACGTTTATGTTATTAGTTATTGTGATAATATCGCAATTTGGACTATTTACACTATCAATAAATTCCTGAAGATTTGAGGTATTACATTGAGATGGATTAGCATAGATATTTGCAATTAATAATGTCAAAACAAACCATAGATACATATTTAGTATAACAACAATTCTATTTAAAAATCTTTTCTATTTAACATTTTTTGATGAATCTCTCCATATTGACTAGAGATTTTAGAATCTACGATAATGAATTATTGCAATCTGATACAATACCTGTATTTATATATGATGAGTATAACCAGCAGGAACATGGCATGAACCTTAAAAGCATATTTTTCAAGTATGTCTATGAGTTCAATAATAAGCTTAAACATTATGGTAAAGAATTAATAGTGATTAGATATGAGGAACTAGATAGCTTTATTATGAAAGTAAAGCCAAACACGATATATTACTCGCTAGATCCAGAACCCAGAAATCGAGATAGGTTTGAAAATCTTAAAGAGCTACAGCGCAAATACAAATTTAAATTGATTCCCGTATGGCAATTCCCAACACCCCCCTCGGAATGGAAATTCTCCAGTTTTACGCACTTCTATAGAACAGCATTCAATAGATCTGCACATCCTAAAATCTATAATGTGGATGAAGTATTAAGTAGTTTGGGTACTGTAGAATGGGAGAATAAAATAGATATTGAAACGATATATAGAGGATATAGAGTATCTGAAATAGAAGAGAAATATTATAAAGATGAATATAAAATAGTTAACGATCTGAAAGATTTTTTAGAGAGAGTTGATTATGAAAGAGATAGGGACTATCCGGCTAAGGAAGGGACATCGAAGATTTCTATATATTTAAGAGTTGGCGCTATATCACACAGAACGGCAATGTATATAGCTAAAAATAATAATCGATTCATTTCAGAAATAGCTTGGAGTGATTTTTACAGGCTATTACTATGGAATTTTCCAAATATTGTTGATCAGGAATGGAATCCTAAATGGAGAAATGTTAGATGGTCAAGAGATCAAAACCTGTTTGAAGCTTGGAAAAACGGTGAGACAGGAATAGATATAGTTGATGCAGGTATGAAGCAATTATCTAGGGAAGGCTGGATGCATAATAGATTAAGAATGATAGCTGCAAGCTTCCTAACAAAGAATTTGAAGATTGATTGGAGATTGGGTGAGAGATATTTCTATTCAAAATTAGTTGATGCAGATCTAGCTCAAAATGTTGGAAATTGGCAATGGGTGGCTGGCTGTGGAACTGATACAGTTTATTTTAGAGTGTTTAATCCTCTAATTCAAGAGAGAAAATTTGATCCTAATCGAGAATACATCACTAGATACTTAGAATTCTCTAGGCCAAAACCTATTGTGAATCTAGATCAAAGTAGGGAGGAGTATTTAGATTGGATTAAGTCGCAACTTAAGTAAGTGGATTAATTATTTAAAGACTTACAAATATAAACTATTTATGCACGGCAAATACGTTTACGATCTCCTAACCACTCATGGAGAGTTGGTTATAAGAGTAGACAGCATGGACCTACAGATACATCTACACAACACAACCTACGATCCTTCAGTAGATGTGTTAATAGTTGATACTGGTACAGGTAAATATTGGATATTTGGACATGCTATACAGACTGTGTCTATTCATAAGAAGATAAAGGAAGGTCCTAGCCTACTACTCAATAACACCGAGTAATTTGTAGGGAACCATCAGCTAAAATACTCAATATCTGATCTTATAGCTGTATCCAGAGCTATCATTCTAACAGGTATATAAACATAAGAATTCATAGCGTGTATAAGTACATTTAAGAAAATTATGTATAATAACATAGCTAACATAAGATTGATCATAATTTCTTTTTCTATTTCTGTTTTTTAAAATTGTTGATCTGATTAATTTATGAAATTTGGAGTTGCAGGAATTCCAGTAGGTTGTAAGAGATGTAATTCAGAACAGGGGATTAGATATGTAAAATCCTTAGGTTTGGATAGTATGGAGCTAGAATTTGTACATGGGGTGAAGATGAGTGAAGAGATGGCATCCTCTATAGGTAGAATTGCTGAAGATCTGGGTGTAACTATATCTTCGCATGCCCCATATTATATAAATCTCCTATCCAGGGATAAGGAGGTTGTAACGAATTCTGAAGAACACATAATTAGAGCTCTAAAGATAACTGATCGAGCAGGAGGGTATGTAACTGCTATACACACAGGATATATGATAGATATCCTTGGAGAGGAGGAGAATTACAGAATAGTAAAAGAGAGATATTCTAAAATTGAGGAATTTAGAGAGCAGAATTCAATCAGATGTAAGTTAGGTCCTGAGAGTAGAGGGAAGAGAAAGGGTTTTGGAAGTCTATCTCAATTAATCAAACTATATGAAGATCTGGATGTTCTACCAGTATTTGATATAGCACATATGCATGCTACTGGAGAATTTGATTTTACAAAACCTTCAGAATTCTACAGATTCTTTAAATCCGTGGATAGAATAGAGAAATTACATATCCATTTCTCAGAAATAGATTATAATCACAATGGAGAGAGGAGACATTTGGATCTAGGGGAGAGATATCAACCTGATTATAGAATGTTTATAGATATCTCTAGAGAGTTGGGATTGGGTATAAATGTAATCCTTGAAACACCAGATTTGGAAAGGAGTGCACTACTGATGAAAGAGTATTATTTAAAAACAGTTTAATGTAACTAACATCAATGCCACAAATATTCAAAGATAGGAGAAATGTGGAAGAGCTGATAAAGAGAGAGAGCATAACCAAAGCAGAGGTTAGAGTAGATACTATAAGATCTTTCTCAACAATAGAACTATCTGAATCTCTGAATAGATTGACTCAAATATATAGTGTTGATGATAGGATAGGGTTCGTACTTAGACTTCTTAGAACAGGTATAAAAGATAGATCTTATCATGTCGCAATAATTAGTGAGTTAAAGAAACTAGTAGATGAGCTTCAG
>JAUQPY010000003.1 GCA_030550115.1 Microcaldota archaeon | reverse complement strand
TGTTCTTATCAACTATAACAATCCTCTGGATAGGATGCTGATTGAATGCATTAATGGCATCATCTATTGTCATCTCTGGAAACAGAACTATGAGGGGATGACTCATAACCTCTCTGATCTTAGTACTATACGGTTTCTGTTCAGCTAGAACTCTATAGACTAGATCCGTTCTGGTTACTATCCCCTCAGCCCTATTCTTATCAACTATTATAGCATATCCACTTCTCTTCTCTTTCATTTTCTTTGCAACCTCTCTAACTTCAGAGTTGATGTCAACATACAAGACATCATGCTTTATCAACCTATTAAGCGTCATAGTAATTATGTTAGATATTATTTTTTAAATATAATACCCATAACTACTGGTCTATCGATCTCGAATCTCTCCAGGATCTCATACTTAACAGCACCCACATAGAATTCATAATCATCAATTTTTCCTTTGAATGATGTAGTATCTAATAATATTTTACTACCACTTCCTCTGTCCAAATGTAGTTGGGCATTCATAGCTATGGCTAATGTTTTTATTACACTTAAATAATCCTCTACTCTAAATTCATTCTGCATTATTGCAAATCCTATCTGATCATATTCTCTATCTAATTTAGGATCATATACTCGTCCTATCTCATAGATTTTATATGGGAGTTTAGCATTTCTGTTCTTATGAATCACTCTTAACAATGATAATTCTAGTGATGGTCTGATAGCATTGTAATCTTCAGATACAGAATTCTGTAATTTCTCTAGTTCAAAGTATTCTTTGGCATCATCATACTTCACTAAGAATGAGGTATAGACTTCGCTAAATCCCATCCGATCCATTATATCTCTAATAGGATCTTCACTGATCTCAGCGGATTGGTATATTTTTGGGAAATCTCTAGGAATATGATTATACCCATAATTAATAGCTATTTCTTCGGCAACATCTGTCCAATCCATAAAATCCACCCTGTAGGGAGGAATTATTGCTACATTACCATCGTATTCAATTCCAGATTTCATAAGCATTTCTCTATAATCAACATCTATATTTATTAACTCTCTAATCCTGCTTGCTGGGGCTGTAATAGTTTTGTAATCTAGCTGAGTTGTGGATTCTACATTCTTAGCACCAAGATCTATAAAATAACATAATAGTATTTTCATCGTATCTTTGACATAATGTTGGTTTATACCGGTTACATCAATCAGTATTTTTCTAGTCTCCTCTCTCAGTTTGGTACGATCGCTATTTATGATTGGTGGAAAAGATATAACCCCAGTGCTATCATATAACATAGGATAGGGTGGACTGACCAAATGCCCGTATTCTTTACCCTTATCTAAAGACTTTAGTATCTGTTCTATATTCATTCTCTGATTTGAGTTAAGAGGGATAAATGTTTCATCGTATACTGCTCTATAGGTTATTGGAGGAGTTATATAATCCAAATCATGAATACCTATCGCCACTCTTTTTCTCTTTCTCCCATAAGTCTCATGGAGTTTCTCTTGGAACTCTATGAGATCATCTAGTTCGATCTTAGAACTCAGCTCTAGAGTAGCTATTTCAATATAAGGCCTACTTGGAACATGTTCAATATTAATCTCGATCCCCAATCTTTTAGATCTGTAATCAGATATTTTCTTGCCTCTGTACAGATCGATTACCCTCCTTATCCCCACTTCACTTAACATATCTGGTCTATTTGGGGTGATTTCTACTATACTATCTTCAGATGGAAATCCAAGATTATTTAATAGTTCCATATCCTCTTTTGATAGATGCTTTACTCTTACATTCGCCATGATTTGATTAAGTATAAATAAATTTAAAAATAGTTAGTTAAATCTTAATATAGGTGAGCTTAATGGGAATAATAACTGCAAAAAATCTTCCAGGTAAGAAGATTGTCGCTACTAATGGAGAAGAGGTGGGAAATCTGTTAGATATAGAATTTGATACCAAGACTGGAAAATTGCTATACATAATTGTTGATCCAAATGAGAATTTCCTTTACAAGAATGAGAATAAGATAAAAGTAGAAGATGGTAAAATTAAATTGCCTTTTGATGCAGTATTAGCTGCAAGAGATTACGTTATTGTAGATCAGAGATTCTTGGTCACAGGGCAGAAATAGATTTGAGATTGCTTGGAATAGATGAGGCTGGTAGAGGGGCACTAATAGGCCCTTTGGTTATTGGATTGGTTGAGATATCTTCCCCTCTACGTTCTGCTGTTCGTGATTCTAAAGAGCTTAGTAGACAGCAAAGAGAGAATCTGTTTCAAGAGATAGTAGATCAAGCCGATCTTGTAGATCATATAAAGATAGAACCCTGGGAGATTGATAGGGAAAATATAAATCGATTAGAGTATAGGAAGATCCAAGAATGGTTGCAAGATCGGGGGGAGTATGATGGTATATATATTGATGCATTTATGGATCCATTATCTCTAAAAAAACTAGGCAAATATGTGATTGCTGACTACAAAGCAGATTCTAAATACCCCATAGTGAGTGCTGCTAGTATAGTTGCTAAAGTATATCGAGATAGATATATTGATGAATTGCATGCAAGATATGGTGATTTTGGTAGCGGATATCCCTCGGACTCAAGAACAATTGAGTTCCTGAAAGATCCTCAAAATTTCAGAGATTTGGAAAGATACATACGGAAGAAATGGTCTACTTATAGAACCCTCAAAAACAATAAACTTAATAATTTTTAAACATATCTATGTAAATATAAATATGAAAGAAATTTTAGAAAAGTATCAGAGTTATTTAAGCGAGAAGAGAGAGCAAATCAGAGAACAATATGAAAAGCTGGTTAGACAAGGGAAAATAATTACTATAGAACAAGATATTTCTCCCAGCTCTGTACTAAAAGACATAATAATTCATACACTAAATCAATATCAACCGATTAGTGAAAAACAGATTAAACATAAGAAGGCTAGATTTCTAAACTGGAATAAGATGAAGGATTCTGGAGAGATAAAGGACGAAGAACTGGATAAGGACGGATTTATTCTTTTCTATTATTCCAGAGCTGTCGCTCCACATGTTTCAACTTATGATCTGTTAGGTATAATATCTGTGTTAGATTATTTACTCTCCACCAAGTTTGCCTTATTTGCACAATTGGCAGGAAAGAAGCTTATTATAGCTGATGAGAGCAGATATATCCTGAGTGATTGGAATAAACATCAATATAGATATCCAATACTCACATCTCCTGTAGATGATGAGTATATAAAGCAACTTAAATCCAAATATAATATCGAACATACTAAAGAATATGGAGTAATGTATTGTGATAATATCAAATGGCTAAAAGATGAGAGAAATGTTGAGGGTAAGATATTAGAGAAGTTCAGGCAAATAGACCAGAATCATCAAAATTATAATACAATAAGAGAGCGAGTTAATAGATGGATAGATGAGCCAGAATTAGCTGACATTATGACAAGATATATAATAGCTGCTCAGTCTCTTGTACTTGGGGAACTTAGAGAGATACCTAAAGAATTATTACACATAACTATTACTGGTAAGAAAGAGCATAACAGATATGAACTCAAGACACCTGGAGATAAGAATCCTAATTATGGCGTAGCAGTATTCCACAATAGTTCTCTATATGTAGTCCCTCTCATCAATCTATTTGCACATCTAAGTTCAAATAATCAGAGAGTTTACCATCATATTATGAGTGATGGAAATGTAAAAGTTGGTGTATTTACATTTACAGAGGATTTGGATACTAACTCATTGTTTGAGCACATTTTCAAAAAGACAGGTGGTAAATAGCTTCAGAAATAATACATTACATTATTATTAACTTTTACTCTATAGTTTATTTTTTTATAGTAGAGTTCATCAATCAGGTAACTGTCTCTTAGAACCCTTGCATTGAATACGGAATGTGCGGCAGGAATGTTGAATACAGTGGGCTCTATATACACTATTCCCTGTTTTTTACTAACAGTAGCTCTAACCCACTTGTATTTAGAAATTAATCTATTCCAATAATCGACTTTGGCTCTAGCTTCAATAAAAGACATATAATTTATATATATTTTATCAACTCTGGCTAAAGTATTCTCCTTAGAGTAATACTTCAGAGCATGATCTAGACTTTTGAAACTCACAGAATCCCTTAGTACTTTATAAACTTCATCATCTCTATTTACAGATATCTCTGATTTAGTCTCTTCGAATACTATTTCAAAATCATCTATATCTTCATTTAATTCGGCCATTGATATGAATTCCAAGTTCTTGAAGAAATCAAATTCTCTGAATAGATCGATCCATTTCATTGATTGAGAATAGGTATTGTAAGAGATATTTAGAACATTTGGATCAAAAAATTCGTTTTCCACAATTATTACAAATTTATTACCATTCTTAGCAGATCTGGATAATGATTCAAGAAACGTTAGCATAGTTAGATCGGGTAAAAAACTCTCGCTCTTCAGAAAATTTCTTATTTTGGCGATGTAGAAAAAGAATGCTATTTTTCTATTATTTATATTTGAGGGATATTCGATTCTAACATCTCTTACCAACCTTTCAATCATATCCCTAAGATCAAATATAGATATCTGAAAATCCTTAAGTTTGTTGTATCTCTTCATTATCGATTGCCTCTGAATAGATTTTAGTCTTGCTATTGGCGTCTGAAAAGGTACGTAGTTTGTGATTTTTCTATCCATAGCTAATTCTAATCAAATATTTTTAAAAGTTTTTTGAATCTGATAAGTTAATGATGGATATTGACAGCTATTTGGAGATGATGCGGCTGACCCCTAAGGCTATCTCTCCTGCTACTCTGATCAATTTTCCTGATGCAAAGTATAGGGTTTACACTCATATTAAGGTTGAGAAAATTATTGAGAAACCAGATTACATTATGGTTTTAGGAGATGGGTTTTTATGTAAGATCCAGGGGATATCGTTACATATTCTTGAAGGTGATATAATATGGTTTAGGAATTTCTACAAGAAAAATAATACTCTGATTGTTACAGGCGAACTTATGATTGATAGGAAACCTATGAGGATAAAGATTAGCGATGGAATTATTCCGATACTAAAAGGGAAGCTTATAATGGATGATGGAATAATGAAACTTAAGACTAGAAAGCGAGAGATAAATCTGAACATATCTGGCGGATGGTTGGATACTCTATCTAGATATATAAATAGAGAGATTGTAATCAAAAATGCTGTGTATAACTCTAATACACTATTTATTAATTATAATACTGAGGTGTATCTAGAAAAATGAAAAAGTTTAGGGATATGTCAATTCAGGAGAGGAGAGAATATCTGGAGAGTTTAATAGGTAAGAAGTTTGGAGAATTGGAGACAGATCTGGAAACTATGAATAGTATGATTGAGAATGTTGTGGGTAGAATTACTCTACCTTTAGGAGTTGTTTTTGGAAGTGTAAATAACCAGGATAGAATCATCTTCTTAAGCGTAGAGGAACCATCAGTAGTAGCTGCAGCTAATAAAGCATTCAAACTATCCGATGGCTTCTTTGGGGAATATACCGGTTCTATTATGTTAGGTCATGTGTACATAAAATCTAATCCATCAATTGCAAAGATAATTAGAGATCATCTAATAGATATAGAAAGATTGGCAAGAGAGAAATTGCATAGATTGGAGAAGTATGGAGGGGGTTTTGTAGAATTAAAAGTAGATGATCTAGCTAATACAAGAGGTGAATTCACTAGATTAGAGTTTAGAATAAACGTTGGAGATGCAATGGGTGCAAACATAATAAATTCCTTTCTTGAAGAAATCGCTGATGATATACAGAATATCATTGGGAGAAGAGCGACTCTTAAGATTCTATCTAATCTATCTATCTATAGAAGAGCTATTGTTAGAGCCAGTTGGGGAGATAAGTTGAGAGCTGATATAGAGAGTAAAGGAATAGATTACCAACAGGCAATTAATGATATTTTAGATGTTATATCCCTAGCTCAATCAGATATCTACAGGAAAACTACTTATAATAAGGGTATAATGAATGGAATATCTGCAGCAGCTCTTGCATATGGTCAGGATTGGAGAGCGATAGAAGCAGCAATACACACATATTCGAATTATTTCCAACTGTCTCTGACGAATTTCTGGTATGAGGATGGAAAATTACATGGGAAGATAGAGGTTCCTATAGCTGTAGGTACTGTTGGTGGTAGTATCAAATCACTAAATCATGCTAAAACTTTGTTGGAATTATCTAATGTAAAGAGTTCTGGAGATCTAGCTATATTAATGGCCGCAGTCGGATTAGCTAACAATTTTGGAGCTAACTACCATCTGGCTATAGAAGGTATTCAAAGAGGACACATGAAATTGCATGCTAGGAATATAGCTATCTCGGTAGGTGCTAAGGGGGAGGAGATAGATAGAATAGTTAATGAAATGGTGAAGAATAATAGATTTTCATATGAATATGCTAAAGAATTATTGGGGGAAATGCGATGATATTGTATCTGGTGGTACCTATATCATTTGTTATCACCTATCTATTTCTAAAATGGGCTATACCAAGACTTAAGGCTGAAGGGATGGTGGGAAGAGATGTGAATAAACCAGATCAACCAGAGGTAGCTGAGATGGGAGGATTGGGAGTACTGTTAGGGATAACTCTGACTCTATCTATCTTAGCAGCAATTTATAGTGTATTCAATGGATTTGATATAAGAATTATTGTGCTAATATATTCTGTCCTTCTGGTAGGATTGGTAGGGATTATAGATGATCTACTGGATATTCCCAAATGGGTAAAGTTTGTATTGCCGATAATTGGAGCAATACCTCTAATAACCTATAGTTCTTTAATAGATACTAATATCACAATCCCAATGATAGGGACAATAGATCTGGGATTTTTATACGTATTTTTTCTATTGCCGATTATGTATACTGGTGCAGTAAATCTAACGAATATCTTAGCCGGTTTCAATGGTTTAGAGTATTCGTTAGCAGTAGTAAATTCAATCTTTCTTATTTTAGTGGGATTTATGTATGGTAAGGATCTAATCACTATATCAGGTCTAGTTCTGTTAGGTGCATCTATAGCATTTCTGATATTTAATAGATACCCCTCCAAAGTATTTCCAGGAGATACGGGAACTCTGATTATAGGAGGATTGATAGTTACAGCATTGATATTGGACAACTTTGAATCTCTGGCTATACCTATATTCATGCTATATGGATTAGATGGAATAATAAAGATTCTAAATGGGCTTCCATCCAAGGGTTGGTGGGGAAAATATGTTGATGGAAAATTGTACAGTCCAGACCGACCTGTAAGTTTACCTCAGATGATAATGAAATTAGCAGGAGGTATAACAGAGCAGAATCTAGTATTTGTAATTGTCTTTGCTCAGATAATTATAACATCTGTATGGTTGGTAGTTTTGGCATATTTAAAAATGATATCTGGAATTTAAACATGGACTTTATAGATAAGTATTTTATATCCCCTATATTAATGAGAGAGAGTTATAATATATACAATACTATTGTATATGCGATTATTGCAATAGTTGCCCTCTATTTACTATCACAGTATTTTCAGAGGAGAGGGATAAAGATGCTAGATAATGACATGTTTAATTCTGCTATTCCATATGCTATCACTGGTGGGGTTATAAGAGCCATAGTGGATCTGGTGGATAGTGGTAAAAGAGTAGATGGGATATATAGTTTATATCAATATTCATTCTGGAATGTAACTCCTGGAATATATCTTGTGATGGCAAGTCTATTTATTTTTATCTACTATTTAGAATTTAGATATAATCTTAAGAAGCTTACATCGGTTATAGGTTATAGTTTGTTAGCATTTCACATATTCTTAGTACTGCCGAACATTCACAATCTTGCAGGTTTTCTAGCTATAGTAATGGCATATATTCCAGCTGTTCTATTATCGAATACAGGATTGCAATTCTATGCGTATTTTGGGCAAGGTTTGGATGGCGGATCTACTTTTATAGGAATTGAGCTAGTAGGGAAATATGCGGAAAAACATGTGCTATCTGGATTAATAGGGGATAATTTATCCTATTTAGTGTTCTATGTTCTTAAACTAGCTCTTGTATTTGTAATTGATCGATACTATCAGAGAGTGGGTCTAAATGATGATGATAGGAGGATCATATTGAGTGTTGCTGCAATTCTGGGATTGGGAATAGGTACAAGAAATATGTTAAGAATTGTTATGGATGTCTAATCATATAATGATCTAATATCTTCGATACCCTCAAACAGCATTATAGTTCTCTCTAGACTTAGACCAAATGCCCCTACAGGATAAACGCATCCCAATATCCTTGATACTTGTTCTCTGAATATACCAGCACCACCAACCTCTATCCATGCATCTTTTTGAGGAAAGTAAGCTTCGATCTCTAGACTGGGTTCTGTATAAGGGAAATAGCTTGGCCTGAATCTAATTCTTTCTAAACCCAATCTCTTATAGAACTCTTCAAGAAAACCTAGAAGATAGTTGAAATTCATACTAGTATCGGCGATTATCCCTTCTATTTGATGAAATTCTGCCAGATGTTTGTAATCAATTGCCTCATTTCTAAATACCTTACCTATGGAGAAGTATTTACCATGTTTGTTTTTATATAATGTAATAGCGGATAGTGTTGTTGTATGGGTCCTGAGCACTAGCTTCTCTGCCTCAGATATGTCCCATTCATATCTCCAGTATTCCTGATGCTCCTTCTGTATAATTGATGTATCAATACCCGTCTTTCTCTTTCTACTCAAATAGAATGTATCTGCCAGTTCTCTAGATGGATGGTCCTGAGGTTGAAATAGTGCGTCAAAATTCCACAAGGACATCTGTATATAATCTCCGTTCATCTCCTTGAATCCAAGTTCATAGAATATCTTAGCAATCTTTCTTTTCCATCGTGTTATAATATGTGTTCTTGATATATTTACGGTCTCTATAGTGTTCACATCTATGTAAGGTATTTGTATGTTCTGGCTCTTTAGAGAGTCTATACTTATTATATACACACCCTCTTTCCAACTATCGATCATCTTCTTGCCAAGATCTGTTATCCTATAGCTATAGTATTTTTCATCTATAACTTTACCAAATCTTCTCAGGAGTACTTGGTCTAAATTAGTATCTATTTTTCTGAACTTTCTACCCTCTAACATACCACTCTCCTTAAGAATTCCTATAATGTAACTTGGTATATTTTGTATATCTGTTCCATCTTCCAATCCTAATATAATCTGTTTTGCTTCCAAACCTCTCTTATCCAATTCTACTTTTTGAGAAATGTGCTCCTGCATTTCAACTAATCCCTTTCTACTCAGGAAATATCCAGTTCTTCTAACGAAATCTAAATTACTATCGATATCACTATCTTTCCACCACTGACCATTACTAATCTTCAGCAGAAAATTATATTCTGATCTATTTATCATCTCGAACCACCCTAACAGTTAATATCATAAATATTAATGTTATAATTATATATGTTATCGATACAGTTGAAGATAATATCGTTAGGGCTTTAGAATATATCTCTAATATCCCTTCAATCACCAATTGATCATACGATACAGATCTCCTTAGAATTATTCTTGGATTATTCAAAACTGTATTTGTCCACGTATGCACATCTCCTTCCGATATGGGTGCTGGTTGTATCTCTATTATTGAAAAGCTAGGATGGAATCTAAATCTTATCGCCTCACTACTACTGAGTAGAATATATCTATTACCTGTTCTGGTAAATGTTAAATAATTTGGATTCAACTCGATGATCTCGTATCTTGGAGAAGTATTTTTCACATAGAACACCCCATAGTCTCTATTAAACCCCCCCATATTATATTTTATAGTTATATCTGCAAAACCAGATCTATAATTCTTCAGATATATTTGAGATGTATCTATCTGTAGGTTTTCTCGGAATACTCCATCACCAGATATATGAAAACCGAATCTAGAATCATTTATAAAATCCCTCCAATCTGATATGGTAGCATTTTTACTACTAGATAATTCGACATATTTTTCTATATTATAGACAATTATCTTGTATTGTTCTGTTACCTGGAGTGTAAGATCCGGATTTAGGTATACATTAACCTCTAATGATAACAACTCAGCATCCAGGCTATAGGAGCTGAATAATAGGACTAATAGACCTAATATGAGTAGCATTATATTCTATATTATAGTATGCTTTAAAAATATGAACTAACAATTATAAATCATGGATAAAGTGAGAAAAGAGAAAGAGCTTGTGGTTGTTAGTGAGAATAAAGTTGGGGTATTACATGAGATTTCCTATAGATTATCAAAAGCAGGTATTAATATAGATTCTATATTCGCTTATGTATCCGATTGGGAGGCGGTGTTTAGATTAGTAACCACAGATCAT
Source organism: Microcaldota archaeon (assembly GCA_030550115.1). Taxonomy (GTDB): domain Archaea; phylum Micrarchaeota; class Micrarchaeia; order Anstonellales; family J096; genus JAADEL01. The sequence continues at coordinate 15,212 of JAUQPY010000003.1, read as the reverse complement.
GATACTGCTAGAAGAGAGCTGATAAAGATCCCATATATTAAGAGTATTGATTCTAAAGAGATAGTGGTTATTAGGATGGAGGATAAACCTGGTAGTTTGGCAAATCTAATGGAAAGATTAAGGAGATTGAATGTTGATATTGAAACTACTTATATCATATACCGAGACGGGAAGTATACTGATGTAGCATTGCAGCCTTCTGAGATTAGTGCAGATGCATTGTTGAACCTTTTAAAAAATAATCTAAAATAATATTGATCAGCATGAATTTGAATGAATTTAAAAACAGAATCCTATCAGCTCTGCAAAAAGGAGGTGCATCTAAGAAAGATATATCTATAATAAATAGTATCCTAACACAGAGAATAAAGCAGATAGAGATTTCAAGTATTGCTCTTATATCAGCATTCATTATCTCATCTAAAGATCCTCAGACTAAATTATTAGATAGGGAGAAATTGAATCAGAATTTAGATAAGATTGAGAGAATATTCAGTAGAGCTATACAGAATATAGAGAGCAACCAGCAGCCATTTACAGAAGCAGAACGTAAGGAATTGGTAGATGTATTTAACTCAATTGGTTTAGATGGTAATAAGACGGCAGATAGATTTATTGCTAACTTTGATCAATTATTGGGTGAGAGAATATTGGCTAATACTACTGAGCTGAAAATGAGATTATCTCAACCGCAGAAAACCTCTGTATCAACTCAACAGCAACAGACCCAGGAGAAAAAAGAGGAAAATGTCCTCAAGCGTTAAGTTTCAACCTCATATCGCTTATATGGTAGGGTGGTGGCATCTATTAAAATATAGTAAAGGTGGGATAGGTATTAGAGGTACTCATTCAAGAGAATTTATTGATTGGTATGTTAAGTCTTTTCTAGCACATGAGAAATATGAAGTCATCAAAGTAGGAAATGGCTATATTATCAGAGGAACAACTAAGGGGAGGGGGATGATAAAGAGAATTGAGAGAGAAAGAATTAGAAAATTCAGATTCTTAAATGAATTCTCTGGAGCATATATAGCAGGTCTGTATGAGGCTTCTAGAGAACTAGCTAATCTTAAGAAGATAGAATTACAAGATAATGAAATCTTAGGGGATGCACAGGATTTTTGGTTGTTGAATAATCTAGGTATGTATCCCGAAATAGTTAGTAAGCAGGGCAGATGGATTATCATAAAGATAAATCGTTACAGTGTACTTCAGAAACTAATTCAGCCCTATCTATCTTATTTTTCTAAGTAATAATATTCTTCTGTATTCTTCATATAATTGTTGAGATATTATATCTCTCCACTTATCAATATCATTTACATCACTCCATAGAAAACTATCTGGTAGTATATTATCTCCTATCTCACCTCCATTTACAGCTATTGCAACCTCCTCTCCTGCCTTTGCAGAATTTATCTGAATCTTATTCTTTTGTATCCCCACAATCTCCCCGATAAACTCTCCTTGATTATTTATCAATCTCGTATTCGTTCTAATTTCCCCTTCAATAACTCTAATACCAAATATTGCAGGCTTACTAATTCTGAATATGTAATCTTTCATTACAAACAGCTTTGCTGGAGGAGTGGCTTTCTGCATCAATTCCTGGAGTAACTTCTCACGCTTCTCTCTAACTCTCTCCTTGTAGGATTCAATTAATCTGTATATTACATCCCCTATTATTATCTTAACTCCATGTGACTCTGCAAACTCTAGATCTTCTCTGGATATGTTTACATTAAATCCTATTACAAAACCATAGTCTGGGCTTAATTGATTCATGGCTGATGCTATTTCTATATCATCTTTGTTTATGTTTCCAACTCCTATTTTCCTTATTTTTATCCCTTCTTTCTCAACAAGTCTTCTGAATGCATCAGCACTACCAATTGAATCTGTTTTCACTACTATACCCTGGTCGTCCACTTTTAAGATTCTATTTATGTTATAGTTATCTATCTTAGTCTTACTAGATATTGGTAATCCTATCATCAATCCGTCAATTGAATTAGTTACTATCCTAACCCCGGCTGCAGCAGCTATCTGATCTATTGATTTATATTTATCTCTAGGATCATTTGAAGATACATTTGGGATAAATAAACCTCTGACCTTTATTGTCTTTATATTACCTGATAGATCTATTGAATATATGGTATCACCCTTCCTTAACTTTCCCCTGTATATAATCACATCAATATAATTCCCTCCAGAATCTCTTTTCAAATCTATTATAGTACCCTCTGTAGGTTCATCTGGTTCTATCTGTAATGAGTTTCTGAGAAATCTCTGAGATAATCCACATATTAATCCGATCAATTCGGAAAACCCCTCCCCAGTTACTGATGATACAGGTACAATTGCAGCAGTTCTGGTGAAGTCTCTTATGTTGAAAAACAGATCTGCATTTATTCCCTGTTCTGATAATTCACCAATTCTTCTCCAGACTAATTCTTCAAATTCTCTCTTAGTTATACTATTCTGCAATTCTATATTACTAACTATATTATCGCTTAAGTTTTTCCAACCACTGATCAGATCTATCTTGGTTAGTGCAACTACAAAAGGAGTCTTGTAGTTCCTGAGTATGTTTATGCTCTCTACTGTTTGAGGTTGGATACCCTGTTTTATATCTATAACAAGTATAGCTAAGTCAGCTATACTACCTCCTTGTTCTCTCAATAATGTAAATGCCTCATGACCAGGAGTATCTATGAATAATAACCCTGGAATCAATAATTCAAAATTCCATCTCTTTAGAAAATCTCCAGATAGATTAATTATTGAATCTTTAGATAGATAGCTTGCACCTATCATTTGAGTTATTCCCCCAGCTTCTTTTCTAGCTATATTTGATTGTCTTATTCTATCCAATAGACTGGTTTTACCATGATCAACATGACCCAATACACTTATTATAGGTGATCTTAAAATCATGTTTTAGATTTGATAGATAAATTTAAATATGATGTTCAGCTAATATAAAGTGCTATGAGAATATATGTTATTGGAATTGGTGATGCAGGTTTAAATATAATCTCAAGGATGAAACTCAGAGGGATTAATTCTAATGTTGTCAAAACTATTGTTCTTGGATCTACGTATAACAGCCTGGTTGGTGCACTAGCTGATCATAAAATATTGCTTCAGACTCCTATGCTAGGCCATGGTTCAGGAGGTAGACCTGAGATAGGCGAGAGAGCGATATTACTGGCTAAAGATAAGATCTTAGATTTAATCCAGGATCCAGATTTCATATTCATAGTGGCTGGTATGGGTGGTGGTACTGGTACAGGAGGAGCTCCAGCATTAGCAAAACTATTAAGAGATAATATGCCATATGCAGTTATAATAGGTGTGGCAACCTATCCGTTCAGATTTGAAAGAGCTAGGTTGAAAACAGCATCAGAAGGGATACAGAGATTTATGCAATACGTTAATACATTAGTACTAATAGATAATAACAAACTTATGGAGTATTTCCCTAATCTGTCTATAAGCAAGGCCTTTGAGATGGTGGATAACGTTGTGATAAATGCTGTGGATGGATTAGTGAGTGTATTGTCTGAGGTATCTCTAATAAATGTAGATTTAGCAGATATGCGAGCCTTACTCTCTAAAGGAGGGTTAATAATGATATCTATTGGTCAGGGTTCTGGTACTGATAGAGTTAAAAAGGCAATAGAATCCACACTATCTCACCCATTACTAAATATAGACTATGAAGGTGCTAAGGGTGCTATAATACACCTAACTATTTCCCCAGATGTACAACTGGGTGAGGTTAGTGAGGTGGCAAATAGTCTGACTCGAGGAATTGTAGAGATGGGTGAGGTTAAGATGGGAGTTAGGATTAAAGAGGATCTAAAAGATACTATTCAGGTAATAATGTTTTCCGTAGGTGTTAAATCTCCTCAATTGTTAGGAGAAGAAGGATGATATCACTAAGACCTATTATAGAGAAATTCCTAGGAAAGCCTATTTTAGATCAAACGGCAATAGGCGAGTTTATTCTAGAGATACAGAAATCAATGCTGCTAGCAGATATTCCTCCAAAAGTGGTCTTTGAAATTACAAACAGACTTAAATCAGATATCTCTAAGGATAGGTTTCCAAGCAAGCAATATATAATCCGATCTCTTTACAATATTCTAAAGGAAGTATTAGGCGAACCTTATCAACCAGATTTTAGACCTAGGAAAATAATGTTGGTTGGGTTGTATGGATCGGGGAAAACTACTACTGCTGCAAAGCTCTGGAAATATTTCTCTACTAGAGGGATTCCTACTAGAGTTGTATCTTTTGATGATGAGCGACCAGCTGGTAAGGAACAATTGAAGCAGCTAGTTAGGGATTATTCTGAAGTATACAATCCAAAATCCAATGAAATGTGGATTATTGATACTCCTGGCAAATCTGGTGAAGAACAGAGATATATAGATAAGCTAAAATCTATAAGGGAAAGAGTTTCACCTGACGATGTGTGGTTAGTTATAGGTGCAGATACAGGTAAATATGCGGAGAAATTAGCAGAGAGCTTCAAGGAATTGGGGATAACTGGGGCTATAATCACTAAGATAGATGGATCAGGTAAGGCAGGAGGAGCGTTTATCGCTATTAGAAATCTGAAAATTCCAATAGTATTTGTAGGACACGGGGAGAAAATAGATAATATAAGCCCTTACAATCCAGATGATCTGCTAACAAAGATGTTAGGATTTATAAATCCTAGCCAGTTGAAAGAGGTTCTGGATGATTTGGACGAATCTTTGGAATTTAATTTCGAGACTTATTTGAAGCAGCTAGAGCAAATGCGAGGTAGGAATATAGAGGATATATTGAGCGGATTCGGAATAAATGTAAATGTAGAACAATCAATGAAAATGCAGGATATGATGAGAAAGTTTAGGGCTATGATAGACTCTATGACTCCAGAAGAGCGTAGAAAACCTGAAATAATAAAGTCATCTGATTCTAGAATTAGAAGAATCGCTAAGGGGGCAGGTCTTAACGAATTAGAAGTAAGAAATATGTTGAATAAATTCTTTGAAGCAAAGAGAGCATTTAATAAAATAAAGAATGATAAGGGTATTATCAATCTATTAAAGAGGATAAAAACTTAGGTATACTAAATCTAGATCTATATTTATCTAGTATTTCCCTATCTCCGGATAGTAAAGGCCAGATTATAGAATCTATGTGTAGTGGTGGTACTCCTGTTTGGTAAGATACCTCTTGCCAGAACTTCTCCGGGTCGGATCCTCCAATCCTTTCTGTTATTTTCCTTACTCTAGAATCAACAGGTATGGGGATAGATGTTGGATATGGTATGAATTGTTTTGAAACTATTCTAGCCCCGTATCCATACATCTTCACAGCAAAGAATATCGTCTTACCAGTACTATTCAACTTCAATTCTAATTCTTTTCTCAGTCTATTCATATCTCGGTAATACTCTATTCCAAAAACAGAATTCTCTATTCTTTCCAATCTATTAATTTTCATATTATGATATAATCTATTTCCCTTACTCGTTCTTAAAAAATCTACTATATCCCCATCAGGATTACTTATGAAATATTCGCTAAACTCCTGCCAATAATGTTCACCTTTAGAAGTGAGTTGGAATGCAATCAGCGCATTTTTCACAATCAACGTAAGGAATCTATCAGTGGGTAGATATGCTGATAATTCTAGTAAGGATTGATATTGCTTATCAACATTCTCCTCTATCCATCTGGCTCCCTCTATACCAATACTAGCAATATAATCAACTATCGGATTCAACATTAGCCACCATCTTATTAGTATATTTGTTTATTTTAACATTTATAGATATTGGTGTTTCTACTTTGGGACTTAGGACTTTCATATAACTTAGACTACCTCCAAATAATAATATTACAAGATCATTTGCACCACTCTGCCATATGATCTTCTTATCATCATAAAATTTAATATCGTTCGGTGACAACTCTATTTCCTCATTTCCATCTCTTAGCATAATCTGATTTAGGGATAATAGTTGTAGTAGAGTAGATCTAAGGTTGTTAACCACATCTTGCAAATCTCTGTTCTTGTAAATAATATGTGCGGATGATTTGGAGTACTTGTTCCTCTCATAGATTTCTTTGTTTTCAATTACATGTACCTCTATTTTAACATTCTCTGGGGTAGCAAACAGTACATGAATTGCCCTATAGTTATTATCTTTCTTCATAGATTTCATCTCAGTCTTATTACTCTTTATATGTTCTTTTAGCTTCTGTATAAGACTATTGGCAGGTCTTTCTAAATCCTGTTCTATCTGCTCCAATCGATCTTTACAATTATAGAATTCTAATTCAATCATCTTAATATCCTTTATTATATCTGATATCTTCTGTAGCAGAAGGGCTAGAGTTTTTGTGAAATTATTAGGATCTTTCAGTATGATTCTGAATCCATTCACATCATTTAATTTCCCCTTTATAGTATTTAGATCCAGTTCCTGATTATCCGGATCTAATTTGTACTTATTCTTAAGTTTCATATAGGTACTGTATTTACTTTTCAATCTAGATTCTACCCATTCTACATTATCTAAATTTTTTAACACATCTCGTATCTCTTGGAACTTTTTACATTTTAATTCTTCATAAATTCTATTAAACTGCTCTCTATCCATAAAGTATACTTCTTCGATAACATCCACAACTCCATCGTACTCGAGCTCCTTATAGAATTCAATGAAGAATCTGGCAACATTATCCCACTTTTTCCTAGACTCATTTTTCCTCTTAGAATACTCTAGAGCAAACACAATCCCAGCTATTGATAGAGCGGCTTTAACATATCTTAATTTATCATCCGCTCTATCCCGACTACTATCATATATAATATAATTAAGAATATTCGCCATCTGCTCCCCAAAACGTTCTCTACTGACTACTTTCAAACCTTCTATCAATAGTACAGAATATTCAGTTAGTTTGTCGTATTTACCCATAAGGAGGTCTATCAACTTACTCAATCTATCCGAACTTGTCTTAATCTTCCTAATTGTGTGTATTTCCTCTAATGAAGATAAAAACTCATAAATTCGAGTTATATCTCTGTATATTGAATTTAAAATCTCTGTTGCATTATGTTTGTTCGGTTCTATCTGTATTGGTAGAGGCCAATTCGATATGACTCGTTCGTATTTACCTCTCTCCAAGTCTTTCTTGAATCTCTCCAGAAATTTTCTAATTAACATATCTTTGATCTTCTGGCTATCAGAATGATCACGGATGTCTTGAATACTATCATAATCTATTCTTATTTCTCTATTGAGATTGCTGCTCTTGCCATACTTTAATTTTGATTTCATCATAACTATTTACATGGATAATTTTAAATATTCTACAGATTCTAATAGGAGAGATCTATGAAGATAGCTCTTATAGGTGCTAATTCTAGAATTGCAAGATATATATCTGAATTCATCTCATATGATCCCTATTCCAGACAGAATATAAGTTATGATAGGGAAAGTATAGCGAATAAGGTAAAGGGATATGATGTTGTGATAATTACGATTGGTATAACTAAAGGTAGTGCTGATGATATTTGGAGAGTAAATTATAAGATTGTAGATGAGATATTACAGGGATTGAATAGTGATAGAATAATATTCTTATCATCAATTGCAGTATACGGACGTAGAAGTTTTAGTGGATTTGATGAGTCTAGTCCAACACAGCCTAATGATGCTTACGGGGCTTCCAAACTGGCTGCCGAGAGAATAGTGATGCAATCATCTAAAAGAGCAAGGATATTAAGAATTGGGACTATTTTTGGGGAATATTATGAGCAGTATTTAGATATGTTAAGAGCTTGGAAGAGGCATGGACCTTTCTATTTTGGAGATGGGAAGAATACTGTTCCATTTATCTATGCAAGAGACGTAGCCAAATTTATCTCTAAAAATCTAGAATTTAATAACTCTGATGTGATCAATCTAACCTCTCCAGGAATAGAGTTTATGCAGGTTATTAGAGATGTATCAGAGGTGTTAGGTATTCAAATGAACCCTAGACCTGTTAGAGAATTATTTGGAGCTAGATTAAAAGTTCCAATAATCTCTACTATTCTCGGCTATGCAATGGAATATATCTATTCTAGAAAAGAGGAAATATATCCAATAACCCTGTCCAGATCTTTTAACATCACCAAAGCTCTATCTTATGGATTGGAACTCACAGAATTCAAACAGGCTATAAAGTGTTTCGTACCATATATCGATCATGATAGTTCTGATTCTGTGAGTAAATAGTTACTGTTCTGTTCTAATAACAATCTGCTATCAAATCAGTGTTTATATTATAACCTGATTGGGAACATATTAAATATTTAAATGTATCTTATATATAGAATTTGAAGGTGATAATCATATGGGTAAAGGAGCAAATGGTGAATTTGCAGGTAGAAATCTACTGAAGAAAAGGAAAAAATATAGATGGTTAGATCCTAAATATGTGAGAAGGGTATTGAGGCTTAAGGAGAAGCATGATCCTCTTGGTAAATCTCCTATGGCTTCTGGTATTGTATTGCAGAAAGTAGTAGTAGAGCAGAGGCAGCCACACTCAGGTCTGATAAAAGCAGTGAAGGTTCAGCTCAAGAAAAATGGAAAGGTGATTACCGCACATGCACCTAGAGATAAGGCAATTACATTTATTAAAGAGCACGATGAAGTTCTGGTAGCAGGTATAGGAGGATCCCAGGGAGGACCTATTGGATCTATACCTGGTATTAAATATAAGATTGTTGCTGTAGCTGGTTTGGATTTGCAGATGTTGAGAAAGGGGAAGGTGAAGAGGTAAATGCTATTTGGTAGATGGAGTTTAGATGTGGAAGTTAGAGATAGAAGTTTAAAAGATGTTATAGATCTCAGAGATGTATTCCCACATACCCATGGTAAACATGCAAATAGGTACATGGGAAAGATAAAGGTTAATATCATAGAGAGATTGGCAAACAAGCTCATGAGAGGAGGAACTGGAGAGAAAGTAAGCGGTAAGGTTATCAGAACTCATGGTAGATTGCAAGGTAAGAAGTACACAGTTCTGAATATAATCTACAGAGCACTGGAGGAAATAGAGAAAAGAGAAAAGGCTAATCCAGTAGAGGTATTAGTAAGAGCTATAGAAAATGCTGCACCAAGAGAAGATATAACGAAAGTGGAGATTGCTGGAGTTAGATATCAGGTGGCTGTGGATATCTCATCTATAAGAAGAGTAGATGTGGCTCTAAGGAATATCGTTCTTGCATCTATACTCAAGCACTGGAGCAGTAAAAGACCAATTCATGAGGTACTAGCTGATGAGATAATATTAGCTGCAAAGAATGATCTCACAAATAGCTATGCACTCAAGAAGAAAGATGAAATAGAGAGAGTTGCACAATCAGCTAGATAGATTACAAAATGTTACATGGTAGGTCTTGATTCCAAAGGGATAGTAGCAGCGATTGTTCTAGCCTCTCTTATATATTATTTTACAAACCGTTTGGAATACATCTTAGGATTCGTTCTGTTTCTAACAGTAAGTAATTATATAACTCTATTCAATGCTATTAAAAAGATAAAACTTAGAAGCTTTGAGAGAACTAGAGGCTTATCTAATGTTATATCTAATGGTCTAGTTCCAGCTGTATTTGCCATATTAAACAATCCTATAGGCTATCTTGGTGGATTAGCTGCAATAACTTCTGATAAATTCTCTTCAGAATTAGGGGTGTTTGATAATAGAGTTTATACTATAATAGGGTTCAAAAAAACTATACCTGGCAAGAGTGGTGCAGTTAGTCTCTATGGTACTGTATCTGGAATGTTTGGTTCTATGATAATAGCTCTGTTTGGTATATTAGCATTTAATCTAACTCTCGAACAATCTATATTTATATTTCTAGCAGGTATTATAGGTAATATTGCTGATTCAATTGCTGGTCATTTTGAGGAGCGGGGAATAGGAACCAAGGGGACTAGTAATCTGATTGGATCCTCTGTTGGTGCTCTGATGGCATTGCTATTTCTACAGAGATGAAGGTGTTATTATATAATATCTACCATCGTGTAATACTATTAGTTTGAGTTTTGAAGCTACTGCAGCTCTAAAATGTCTGTTCAGATCTAGATCAAACGCAATTATGTACTCATATCTAGGTTTGTGTCGAAGATATTTCTGCTTGGTTATTTTTATGTAAGTATAATTATCGTAAACAAATATCTCTGGGTTGTATGCTTTCTCATATAGCTCTCTATATGTTCTGTATATATTTTCATCAACATCTGGCTTTTCTGAATACAAACCATAATCATACAGTAATCTCAAATCATAATCCGAGACCAAAATATAATCATCCATCTCAATACCAATATTCAGTTCTAATATCTTAGGATCTTTATCTATCTTTCTGAACATAGGCTATTTTAAATGTTGTTACAATTTAAAAACACTATGAACGCGTTAGAGTTTGCCCAATCTCATAATATAATCTATCCATCAAATGAAATCTATAACTATCCTGCAGGGTTCTATAACTACGGAGAGGTTGGTTTGAGAATCAAGAATAGAATTATCAATCTATGGAGAGATATATTTGTGAGAAGGCATAACTTCATAGAGATAGATACTGCTCTAATTACGCCAGAGATAGTACTTAAGGCATCAGGTCACTATGATAATTTTACAGATCCGTTAGTTAGATGTAAAAAGACTGGGATAGTATATAGAGCGGATAAGATTGTAGAAGCTGCAGGTAGAGTTTGGGATCCGAATCGAGCCAATGAGCTTCTGAAAGATTTACGCTCGGAGCATGGAGGGGAGTTTTCAGAGGTTATGTATGTGAATCTAATGTTTAGAACAGAGATAGGTTATAACAGTGACCAGATTGCTTTCCTTAGGCCTGAGACAGCTCAGGGTATGTTTGTAGATTTCCCTCGATTCTATAAATATAATTCTAGATTACCCATGGCTATAGCTCAGGTTGGTAAGAGCTTCAGAAATGAGATTAGCCCAAGACAGGGGTTGTTGAGATTGAGAGAATTTAATCAGATGGAAGTTGAGTACTTCTTTGACCCCAAAAATCCCTCTTTTAAGAACTTTGAGATATATGCTGGGAGAGAGTTTAATATACGTAGAAAGGGAAGTGATAGAGTTGAAAGAATCACTGTGGAGAAATTCATGGAAGAGGTTATGGACAATCAAATAATGGCAGCATTCTTAGCTATGGAATGGGAATTCTACATGAAGCTAGGGTTAGATCCAAATAGGATGTGGATTCGAGAATTAGAATCTAGCGAAGTTCCGCACTACTCAAAAGGTAATTTTGATGTAGAGGTGATTACTGATTATGGAGTTGTGGAGATAGCAGGTAATGCATATAGAACTGATTATGATCTATCCAGACACAAACAGTTCTCAAAAGGATCTTTCCCTACACCACATGTAGTAGAAGCCTCCCTGGGTCTAGAGAGATTGTTCTATGTGATCCTAGAACAGAGTTTTAGAGGAGATAGATTTGAATTCAATAGATACACTCGACCTTATGACATGCTATTCATAACTTTAGGTAATGTTGAAGGATTTGCTGATTATCAGAAATTGATAGAGAGATTTGACGTTCTATACATGGATTGGAAAGGAGAGGCTATAAAGAAAATTGAGAGAGCAAGATCTATTGGAGTAAATAATGTTCTTATCAAAGATTTAATAGGTTATACTTACTATGATGGGTCCAGGAATATTAGATTAAGAAGTTTTGATGATATCTTCAATATAGCCCCATGATCAGGTAAATTCTCCAAATCTTTCATATTATCTCTGTTTATTACCAGAATTCCCCTATCATACCATTTACCACTATATTTGAATTTGCTCATCCCTACTATTATGAGATAGTAATTTTTGAGATCGGGAGATTGTTTTTGCAGCTCATAATCTTGTATTCGATATATTGATAATTTGATCTTAGTATTTCTGAACGAAATTGGGTTTTTGATATTACTTTTAAATGGAATTAGACCTCGAGCTGAATAATCTTCATTATGATCGATTCTATCTATATTTTCTTGAATAGTAAGTATTACACTATCTGTATCAACATATATAGAATGTAATGTTTTTGCGTATACTCTTATATACTCTCCTTCACTAAAATTCAATTCATTCGTTCTATTATTTATATTATATATTAACTTGCCACTCCCAGAGATAATATAGATCGTTTCTGGAGATTGAATGTGGTAGTGCATTATATCAGAGCAATTTTTACAGTATCTACGTAATTCAATTCTATAATTTGACAATCTAAACTTTACTATATCTGTCTGAAAATCGTTGAGTTGGATGTAACCCAGTTTTAACATTGTTCTATTTACATATTGGTAAATCTGGTAGGTTTGCACATATCTGCTTTTTCTTCTTTAGTATATTATCAGCCCATTTCTCATCTGCACAATCCTTACATTTCTGATACACATCAAAATATTTCGACATTACTTTTAGTGTTGGTTCAACTTTTTCATAAGCTTTGTTAAATCCTATTGAATATGGGGGATCAGAAGTTATCATCATTCCCGGTGCAAGCTTCATTCCTAACAGGAAATCCCAGTATGCCTCTGTGTTAGTTATTTTAACACAATATGGATTAACCATTTCCGCTTCACTACTTGATATAATAATGCAACAATAATTGTTGAAGTGTGGGAGTGCCATATAATCCAGACACAGTTGGTTATCTTTTTTCTTATCACCAGTAAGCCCAACTATTTTCAGTTCATCTACAAGTCCCTCAAAGAATCTTACTGTTGCTTTACTGAAATTATATCCTTGATCATACACCAAAGATGTTAAAATCATTCTATATAATAAATACCTCTCTTCGATATATTTAGTATCTAACATATACTTGGGATATTCATTTATAATCTTTTCAGCACTATCTGATGCGTTTGCTAACATAATTGCGCCTTTGCACAGATTAATAGATTCATCAAAGATCATGTCTCTAATGTATCCTTTAGATGGGATACAAGGTTCTAATATCTCCTTAGTAATATCTATTTTAACATCCATCACTCCAAATCCACAAACATAATCAGATTTCTTGCTTACAGAGCATCCTGCTTTAGCTAGATCGGATTGTATATCAGAGAACTCCAGGTTGTGTCCGCATCTCTCTAACTGTTCAGCTTTCGAATCTACAAATGATACATGGCACTTATCATAATTGCTAAACTGTTCAATCAATGCTCTTAAGAAAGGTGGATCTAGATCAACTATATCTGAGTAGAGTTTAATCTTATTAATAATCTGAGGAGATGGTTCTTCACATTTATGTTTATATGTATCTAGATTGAATATTGATTTGAAATTTCCTACCTGAGTACTATTCAGGATCAAGAAACATCCCACACACTTGAAAATAGTATCATCCTTGTCGTTTATAGTAAATCTCTTATCAGGGGTAAATCTGGGTTCCCTGTATTGTGGTTGATCTTGGTAGAACTCAGATCTCTGAGTTAGTTGTATGTTTTTTAGATCAACACCAGATGAGGAGAATATTAGAGGGGAGTTTATACCTACTTTAAAATACTCCTTACAATAGCTTAATGTATATGAAAATGCATCTTCATAAGGGTTCATTGCAGTATCTAGAACCGATACTGCGGAGGATTTGCCCAATAATATCTGCATGGATTCTGGTATTAGAGGGAGGGTGGGCATCATTATCAAACCTCTCCCAGCAAGATTAAATACATTCGAACTAGCTACTGCATCTATTGAGTAGAAATTTTTCATGATATAATCCAATCCACTGTATTCAAATCCATCAGCTCTGATCTTCTTCTCTGTCCAGCTCTGAGGGATATACATATACAGAGCTGCAGAAGGTTTACCAAGATCCCTAGCGAATTTTACAATCATCTCTATTCTTTGAACCATCTCATGAAAGTTTGATCTATTATTTAACCTATCTGCGTCTATACCAAATCCTATTATAGATATATTTGAATACAACCAAGGATCATTTCTGATCATATCTCTAAGCTTTTTCAATTCCTCAGGAGTGATATCAAAAGGCACTGTTAATCCTACAATACAATCTGGACACAGAGTTTTCCATCCTACTATCTGAGCTCTAACTCTACCAGTGTATCTATCTGCACCAGGAGTATATTCCTCCAATCCTTTGAGCAGCTGTGAGGGTGTTAATGAACCCTCCGAGAATAAGAAGACTGGCCCTATTGCCTCCCTATCTGGAGAATTCATATCTACTAATCTTGAAACCAGTATGTATGAATTATCTACTTCTGGGATACCATTTCTAGCATAGAATACATATATAGGTATATAACCAAGATCTAAGTAACATGCAGCTCTTATTTCTGGAGTTGCAGGAATCAAATACTGGTTCTCTGTTCCAGTGATAAATTTTACAGGATATCTAAGGCTATTATTACAGAATGGATTGAGTTCATTGAAATCTCCAAAGGATGGACCCGATGCTAAACCAAAGAATACATGTCTATCAAATATCTTGTAGAGTCTCCTTATTTCATCAAGATCAGATGGTGGCTCCTCAACCACAACATTTCCATCTCTATCCAGATATGTTTTGTAAAATGCAGTGTTGTTTCTAATCTCTTCAGGTTCTAAAAACACGGAGAATATTATCGCTTCTATACTTGGAAAATGAGATACATTCTGAATCCAACACTTGCCTCCTATTAGAGATTCATCAAACATTACTTTAGAATCTTTGGTGAATAGATATTTCCAATAGGCTTTGAATTTGTCAAAACCAACCTTTTTTAGCTGAGTGTAATTACACACAAATGCATATAGGGTTGCATTATCTCGCCTATCATATTCCTCATTTACCCTTTTCATAAAATCTTCAATCTTGTTCTTATCAAAACTTACCGATATATTTTCACTCTCTGCTAGTCTATAGTAATCTGTGGCGGACTTAGTCAATTGTATTCTGAGTTGATCAATACACCCAGATAAGAGAAGAATTATACCTATTATAAATATTTTAATCATGATTTATATTTAATGATAAGTGTTTTTATTTCTTTGTAAAACTTCTGATCCATTCCTCTAAACTCCTTCGCTTTATCTCCTGTTCCTTTAGACTCTTTTCCTGATGTTCTATTTTCTGCTGTATTTCCTTCTCATTTT